>JAGQQE010000178.1 GCA_020426345.1 Planctomycetaceae bacterium | reverse complement strand
CGGGTTCAGGCGTTACCCATTTGTCTCCGCCTGAAAACGGCATCCAGACACCGTCCGGGATCGGCGGATGAACCGGCGGGCCGAACTGCTTGTGCGAGAGGAGCCCGGAAATGGCGAGAGCCTGATCACGGATGAGTTCGGCCGACAACCTCTGCCTCGGCCCGCGCGCCAGCAAACGGTTCTGAGCATCTCTTTCCTGCAGCTCCGGACGAATCGCTGAGCTTTGCCGATACGTTCTGGATAATGCGATTTCACGAACAACACTCTTGAGTCGCCATTCGTAATCACCCTGAAATCGAATCGCCAGTGAATCCAGCAGCCTGGGATGAGACGGAGCTTCGCCGGAGGAACCGAAGTCTTCTTCAGTGGCTACGATACCCACACCGAACATTCGAGCCCAGACTCGATTCACAGCGACGCGCGCGGTTAGTGGGTTCTGGGGGCTGGCCATCCAATACGCGAGTGTTAATCGATCGACAGGCTTGTCGGCAGACAACGGAGGAAATGATTCTGGAGTGGCAGCTTTGACTTCTTTGCCTTTCGTCAGGAACAATCCGCGATCAAAAACATGCATCGGCCGAACCAGCGATTTCGGGCGTTCGGCCAACACTGGCACGGACGTCGACGGGATTCCGCCGCGTTGTTTCTCCAGAATGGCAAGCTGTCTGCGTTGTTCCTTCAGGTCCGCGTTGGTGAGTAATGCGGTGAACTCCGGAGCATCGGAAACCGCCAGATGCCCTCGCCTCGCAATCAGGCTAAACGCTGCCAGAATGAAAACCCGATGTTTGAGGGTCACCCGGATCGACGCTCCTTCGGGAACATCCATTGGCGACTGGAGAATGAACGCTGCCTGCCGCGGATAATTAATGCGAGTGTATGCCGCAAATCCACTGTTCGACTTAGGGTTGAGACTCTCTTGCGGATCATAAAACGGATTGGGTTCATCGATCACAACGCGTTCAAATTCAATCGCCTTCGTCGCCTTTTCATTTGGCACAACGACGGCGGCTTCAAACTGCGACAGGACAAATCCCCATTCGGAATCAGAAACCGCCTTTTCCGGTTCCAGAGGCATTCCCGTGAATCGAATGGCTGTCAACCTTCGGATCCCCGGGGGCAACGGGGCTTCCAGGGTCAGGTCTGCATCGCGGCTGACCGTTCCAACGGTATGAAATTCGTCATGACCTCCCTGAGGTTCGACCGCCAGCTGAGTCGCATTGTTGCTGGACGCTTTTAATCCCTTTAAAGGCTTCCAGAAAGACGATTCCTGCAGTGCACGGAACTCCTGCTGCCAAATGGCATCCCGCAGGGATCCTATCTGCTGGTCCAGTTCCGATGCCTCAGCATACTTCGACGGATCAATCGGAGCCTGCACGATTGGCCAGTCCTGGTCGAGGTCGCAGTCCTTCGTGTTATTGAAGAATGCCGCAAACTTGTAGTATTCCGAATGCTGGATGGGATCGTACGGATGATTGTGACATTGGGCACACCCAAACGTTAACCCCTGCCATGCCTGCCAGGTTGTATTCACTCGATCCAGGACGGCTGCGACGCGAAACTCTTCGTCGTCCGTTCCGCCTTCCTCATTGGTCTGTGTGACCCGATGAGCCGCAGTCGCAATAAGATCTTCGATGGAAGCGTTCGGCAGCAGGTCGCCGGCAATTTGCCGGATGGTAAACTGATCATAAGGCAGGTCGCGGTTGAACGCATCGATCACCCAATCGCGGTATTTCCAGATGTTGCGTTTTCCATCGAGTCCCAGTCCTTTGGAATCGGCATATCGGATCTGGTCCAGCCAGACAGTTGCCCAACGCTCACCAAAGTGCGGTGACATCAGAAGTCGATCCACCACCTTTTCGTAGGCCGCTTCTGTTTCTGCCGACGACTTGCGTGTGTGCGCTGACTCAGAATCGGGGGCCGTGTGGGACTGACCGAGATCTTTCAGGAAATCTGCCCGTTCTTCGAGTGTAGGAGGCAGACCGACCAGGTCGAGAGAAACGCGACGCAGCCATCGTTCAGGATCGGCATCCGGTGCAGGTTGAAGGTTCAGCTTCTCGAGCTTCGAAAGGACAAACGCATCCAGCGGCTTTCTGGCCCAGTCTCGGTCCTGCAACTCTGGCTCAGACGGCAGGATGGGAGCCGTCAGAGCCCAATGCTCATCCCACGGCGCCCCCTGACGAATCCATTCCGTCAGCAGAGCGACGTCCTGTTTCGACAGAGCTTTCCCGTGGTCCGGCGGAGGCATGCGAAGTTCGGGATCATCAGAAGTGACACGTTCCAGTAAGACAGATTCTTCCGGCTTTCCTGGTTCCACTACCCAGCCATCCGGAGGGAGTACCTGATGGCGATACACAAAAGAAAGATCACCTGCCTGTTTCACGCCTCCGTGACATGCAGTGCAGTGTTCGGTAAAGATGGGACGAATTTGCTCACCAAATGAAATATTCTCCGGTGCCTCTTGTGCCTCTGCAGACATCGAGGTCACAACGATGAAAGCGACGAAGATCCCGGGGCGAATCAATAGAGTCAGGGATTTCATTGGCCATCTCCCGGGAGTGTGGTTTGTTGCGTCGTGTCTGGATTCTGGGTTCGAATCAGTTCGAAATGTCGTTGAACGTCATCAGACGTCAGAGCACGTCGGTAAAGTGCCACTTCATCCAATGCACCAGAGAATGGGCGATGCGTGTTTGTTGACATGCGCAGTTGTCCGAGAATTACGTGAAATCTGCCCTCGCAGTTTTCCTGCTCAACTTCGACGTGCCCGGCAGCCATTCCATTGAAGTACAGCTGAATCTTTCCGGTATCCCAGACTGCGACGACATGCTGCCATTGCCCGGGAGTGACCAGACCAGGTGTGAAGGCATTGACTCCGAGAGCAAAATCATGTGCGGGTGGAGATCTCACGAGAAATCGAATCGCCCCTGGTTCATGTACCAGAAATGTGTCGGTAGCAACTTCCAGCACACTCAAATGGTTTCTACCCGGATCGGGGTCATCGTGAATGAGACCCAAACAGGTGGAATGCTGCAAATCGTCCGGACGCATCCAGAGTTCCAGAGTCATTGGGCCTCGACCGAGTCCGTCGATGGGCCGATCTGTCAGGACGTACCGGGAGCGGCGCTGGTCGCGGCGGAAGCGAATGTTACCATCGCGGATGACAAGCGATTCCGGTTCTGATTTGTTGGTCACGGTCGCCTGAACCCCGCCATCGATTTCATTCAATACGGTTAAAGCGTCCTGTTGCTCGAATCGCCAGTAGATTTCCGGCCCCAGTGAAATCACGTCATTCACATATTGCAGACTGACATGGAGTGGCGGTTCCGGCAGGTAGCGAGCCTGCAGCGCAGTGTGGCTCTTATCGAAGGAAATATTCTGCACTTCACCATTCAGCCCGTTCAAACGAACGGCACCGGATTCAACTAATCGCTGACTGACCAGTGTGTTGCCATCGTCACCCAGCATCGACAGCTCAATTTCGCCGTTCGAGACGGCCACTTCCGTGACGCTGTGGTCGTTTACATTGATCTCGAACTCCGTACCCAGATCAACGATGGCAGCACCGGGGGCATTCAGTACAAATCCACGCGCACGTGGCGGCACATACGTCGCAACTCGACCGAAAAGCAGCGTCGCTTTCTGAGATGATTCAACTCGTAAATTCGCAGGACCTTCAATCGCCACCCTCGCACCATTGAAAAATTCAAGGTGAACAACCCCCGTGTCAAATTCAAGGATGCCCGGCCCAATGCGCTGGCCGGTCCGGAGGCTGGGATGCACGTCACCACTCACGCTGACAACCACTGCCACGGACGGGGCATCGAATCGATCTGGTTTGTACAACAGTGGCTCATCCGGGATGGTTTCGGCCGTGTCGTGGTCCGCCCGATTCAAACGAACGTTCTGTGCTTGCAGGATCAGAAGCAACGCAATACATGCGGAAAGCACTATGATTGTCATCAGGGGCCAGTTACGGCCGGAAACATGGACTGGTTTTGCCTGCAGGGCAGTTCCGCAATGTTCGTAAAGCTGCGATTCCATGTGCGACAATTTGACGTAACGCACCCGAAAGGCCGGGTCATTCTTCAGCCGGGCATTGAATGCGCAGAACTCTTCCTTCGACAGCTGATCATCCAGTTGTCGCCTGATAAGGCGGTCGTCTTCAGGTTCATTCCCGCATTGAATTGACATCGTTCGACTTTCCCCCATCGATTTGCAGCCCCGATCAGCCCCAGTGCAGAAGCGCCCTCCTCAGATCGAACAAGCGATCCCGCTCCCATCAAGTGCCCAACCGTTGCGAGGCCTGGCTTCAGAACTGCCCCGAGGCCTGTGTCTTTCGATCAATACACGTTGCCAGCAATTCCCGAATCCTGTCCAGACGCCGGTACAAAGATTTGACCGTACGTCCTGTTTCTTCGGATAGAGATTTGATTGTCGCCTCCTCACTGTAGCGACGTTGTAACAACAGGTGATCTTCCGATCCCAACTCCGAAAGACATTCCTGCAGAATTGACTCGCGAAACTGTAGTTCGACAGAAAGTTCCCTTTGAGTATCCGCCAGGGCCTGCATCACGTCCTCCGAGTAGAAGACTCGGCTTCGAGCCCGTTCCTTTCGATAATTCAACACCTCAAAGTAGGCAAACCGAGTTGCCCACGGCAGGAACTCCCGACTGGTATCGAATTCATCAAATTTTTCCCAAAGTGCTGCCGCCGTCTGCTGAAGCACTTCCTCCACATCTGCTCGGCGTGGAAGGAATAACGCGATGTACTGCCGAAGACTGCGGTCGTGTGCCACGAGTAATCGTGCGAAAGTTTTTCCATGATCCTGCATAGACAGTGTGCCTGAACGCCTGGTGAGACCGCTTCCGAAATCCGGCCTTTCAACAATCTCCACAGGAGACGGCAATTCCCCCGCGAAGTTACCTGAAAATATCTCATTCGATTTTTTGAGACGATGTCAGGGCTGTGCCGTGACCTGCCTGAAAACCGATGATGCTGGGCAGATTTCGATTTGTCCGCAGTCGGTTCTCTAAATCGTTGGGAATTCTTTGATATTTCGAGGGGAATTTTGCTTTCCGACGGAGAGAACACCGAGTTCGTCCTGTGTCTTAATTCTTTCGGAGCAGCAAATGAGAACTCAACCGTCGGCCCGTTCACGCGGCTTTACACTGATCGAACTGCTTGTCGTCATCGCGATTATCGCCATTTTGATTGCCTTGCTGCTGCCAGCAGTTCAACAGGCTCGCGAAGCTGCACGTCGGACTCAGTGCAAGAACAACCTCAAGCAACTTGGGTTGGCGATGCACAACTACCACGACGTATTCAGCACATTCCCGCCAGGGGCGGTGCATTCCAGCGTGCCAAGGTCTGGTTCCGGAAACACGAGCTTCGGACCAAGTTTTTACGGAATGCTGTTGCCATATGTTGAAAGGGCCACGCTTTACCAATCGATGGTTTGGGTTGGGCGATCACCGGGTTATATCAATGAAAGTTCTCCCAGTGCGGGGGCGACAAATCATGATATTGTCCTTCAGGCGGGGCCCATGTCGTTCATGCGTTGTCCTTCTTCGCCGGGACCAGTCAACGATCCGACATTTTCAGCCGGCCGCGATCCATTCGCCCATTATGCCGGAATCGGCGGTGCTGTCGACCCAGTCTCGTTTACAGAGACTCGCTTGTATGACGATGGAGTGCTGGGTTTGATTTCGGGGGGAGGTATGGCCGTAGCAAACAAACCTATCCGAATTCGAGACGTCACTGACGGGACCACCAACACAATTCATCTGGGTGAAATGTCCGGGAATCTGCTTCGACTCGACGGAACATACTCCTGGGTGGCGGGGTCCGGCACTGTCCACGGATGGCTCATGGGTACGCGAAACGCGGGTACACCGCCAAATCTGGATACTGGTACCTCAGGCGGTGATCAGCGTTGCTTCAATATGGTTTCCATTCGATATAGTCCCAATCAGGAACCGTTTGCCAATCAGCTGTTTCCTGGCATGGGAAGTAATCAGGGCGCGAATAATCCCCTGAATTCTGAACACGTTGGGGGAGTGCAGATTCTGCTCGCCGATGGCTCTGCACGATTCCTTTCCGAGAATATTGACCTGGAGACTCTGAAGAAGCTGTCGACTCGTGACGACGGGCAGGTGATTGGAGAGTTCTGATTGGCGGCACTCCCAACGAATTCTGCATCACGTGACTGTCCGGAAGTCAGCTTTCGGAGCTCACAGGCTTTTGCTTTTCTACATCCCATTCTGTCCACCGAATCCGCTCGGTTTTCCAGAGGATCGTATGCGTTTCCAATTATTCTGCGTCGGCATCATTGCGTTTTCTACCTCGATCATTGGCTGTGGCGGGACAGATTTCGGTCCCATGGGCAGCGTATCCGGTCGATTGACCATGGACGGGCAACCTTTGGCTGAAGGTACACAACTGCTGTTCATGCAAATGGAGAAGGGATATGCCGCGTTTGCCAGGACAGACGCTGAAGGTAATTACAAACTTCAGTGGATGCGGGAAGGTAAGACCTGGGATGAAGTGCCAACGGGCATGTACAAGATTCTGGTGCAGCCGCCAGAAGTAAAGAATGTGGAAGAGCTCGACGCTGAAGCAATGCTTGCCGGAGCCGACCAGGATATTCAGCCCGCCGCCGCTGTATTTCCCCGGAAATACCAGCAACATTCCACCAGTGGCCTGCAATTTGATGTGAAGGAAGGCACGAATACCAGCGACATCAACCTGGATTCAAAGTTCAAATAAAACGTCCGGATATCAGATCGCGGAGATCTGCGACTGTTTGGACATTTCAGCCGAAGACTCTCATACGCCGCTTCCGGTCATCCGGAAGCGGCTTTTTTTGATGCCCGAAGCCTGAAGAATCAGGAGAATTTTAAGCAGGCTTCGATCCGGGTACGACGAGTTCGCTTGCTCGCCCACTACCGGTTTCTGTTCATTTGACCACGCAATGGTGAGATTCCGTCGGGAAATCGTTCCTGACAGCAACTTTTAATTGTAATGTTCAAATGTTTGAATACGACAATTACTAGATCCTGCTGACGCCTGACCATGAAACCGTTCTCTTCGTTTGCCTGGTGGTTCAAACGGAGATTGCTTTCGTTGGTTCCCAGTCAAACAGACGGAAAACGAAACCCATCGCGCGATCGCTGAATCCGGGATGTTTTTTGAAGGGGCTGAGTATGCCGCACCGTGATTTAGTAACGAAGGAACTTGCCGATTTCCTGAAATCGCTTTCACACGCGCATCGGATTCGAATTATCGAAGAACTCAGAGACGGAGAACACGATGTGAATTCACTCCAGGATGCACTCGGAATCAGTCATTCCGGGGTTTCACAGCATTTGATGGTGTTGAGAGCCAATCGAATTGTTGCCGAACGACGTGAGGGACGTCAGGTTTTCTATCACCTGCGGCAGCCGGAGATTTCGGCATGGCTGCTCGAAGCGACAAAACTTCTTGAGCGAGGCGCAGCAGAAGCAACTGCACTCCGAAAGGCCATTGGAAAAACCAGAAAAGAGTGGTCCGGAAGCTGATTCGGGGCATTCATCGCAGACATTCATCCATAACTTCCAGAGGCACCACGCACCAATGCAGAAACTCATTCAGGGAATTCATAAGTTTCAGAATGAAGACTTCCGTCCACTACAGAATCTATTTGAGCAACTCTCGAAAGGACAGAAGCCTGAAACGCTGTTTATCACGTGTTCCGATTCTCGTATCGATCCCAGCTTACTGACGCGGACTCAGCCGGGCGAACTGTTCATTCTTCGGAATGCCGGAAACATCATTCCTGCCCATGGGGAGGCCAATGGGGGTGAGGCGGCGACAGTTGAATTCGCCGTGGCAGCTCTCGGGGTCAAAGACGTGATCGTTTGTGGGCATTCTCACTGCGGCGCAATGAAGGGGTTACTTGATCCGGATTCCGTCAAATCTCTTCCCGCGGTTTCATCCTGGTTATCGCATGCAGAAACCACCCGGCGGATCGTTCTGGACAATTACTCGCATCTCAGCGGCGCAGAGTTGGTTGCAGCGACTGTTGAGGAGAATGTTCTGGTACAGCTGGAGAATCTCAAGACTCTGCCAGCAGTGGCGTCACGGATTGAAGGGGACGACCTGCATCTGCACGGCTGGGTCTACATGATCGAAACAGGCGAGGTTTTTGCCTACGACGCAGACGTTGAGCAGTTCGTGAATGTTGCGCAGTGTCAGTCTCCCGGTGCCGCATCATCCCGGCAGACAAATGTGTCGATCTGATTGCTTCAGCATCAGAAGAACGTCCTGCCGGTGTCTATAACGTTAACTCCCAGTGATTTCTTCCCGTTTGACTACCAAAAGAGGCTGTCCAGATTCTGGGCATGGGATCCATGACCGTAAATGAATTAAGAAGCGTCGACGGTGGTTCATGGGTGCTGGAGCAGCTTTCGCTGTTGATACCGGACGTCGAGATGGCGGCCGCCAGACGGGCATGGCATGAAGCGAGGCTCGCTCAGCCGGGTGAACCTGCTGGCTGCTGGTGGAAATGGTTGTCGGTGGCTGCACACAGCATTGGCATGCGAACGCTGGCCATTGAATGCACAGTAAAGGACGCTGTGCGACTCGCAATGGAAGGTGCGCGAGTCATCTGCTTCGACGTTTCGGCAGATGGCGGGTGGCTGATGGCATCGCCATCAAAACATGGCCGCGTGCAGGTGATCCGCTCCGAGCATTCTGCGGAAGTCCGGGTGCTTGCGAAGCGACCGTTTGAAAAACTTCTGAACCAGTACATGGATGACGGTCGCCTTCGATGCGTTGTCGTGCGATCAGATTTCAGTTCAGGGCTTGCTCAGTCCGTCTCCCGCCAGCCATTCGCTCGCCTGATGGCTTTGCTTAAACCGGAATGGTCAGACATCTGGATCGTGATGGTCTTTGCGTTTGTGGTTGGTCTGCTGACACTGACGACCCCAATTGCGGTGGAAGCGCTTGTCAAC
Organism: Planctomycetaceae bacterium; assembly: GCA_020426345.1. Taxonomy (GTDB): domain Bacteria; phylum Planctomycetota; class Planctomycetia; order Planctomycetales; family Planctomycetaceae; genus F1-80-MAGs062. The sequence goes on along the minus strand of JAGQQE010000178.1, from coordinate 3,393 downwards.
ACTGTGGCGTTTGGCAGGTTCCTGCAGCCGGTGTTTGTTCTGGCTTTGATCCTTTTAACGTTTCTGGCATTCGCGGCTGCAATGCGAGGCCTGCAGACTTACGTGGCGGAACTGGTTCAACGACGACTCTTCGCGAGGATCGCCGGGGATCTTGCGTTTCGATTGCCCCGGGCTCTGACAGAAGCGACTGACTCCGTCTATCTGCCGGAATTGACGAATCGCTTCTTTGACGTTGTCACGGTTCAGAAGGTTTCAGCTCAACTCCTTCTGGACGGCATTGCGCTGGTGCTGAGTGCTGTGATTGGGATGCTCGTCCTGGCGTTTTACCACCCGTGGTTACTGGGCTTCGATGTTGTCATGATTATGGCCATCGCGTTCATCATCGTGGTTCTTGGACGTGGTGCCATCAGCACAGCCATCAAAGAGTCGAAGAACAAATACTACATGGCGTCGTGGCTTGAGGACATCGCGCGCTGCCCGACACTTTTCCGCACCAACGGCGGGGCCGACCTGGCCCTGGAACGAACAGATCGCCTGATTCATGAATACCTTGAAGCACGCCAGAAACACTTCCGTATTCTGATGCGTCAGGTGCTTTTCGCACTGGGGCTGCAGGCCGTCGCAAGTACCGCATTGCTGGGAATTGGGGGATGGCTGGTGATTGACGGTCAGCTGACACTGGGGCAACTGGTGGCAGCCGAATTGATTGTGACCGTCATCGTGGGTGCGTTCGCAAAACTCGGTAAACATATGGAAAGCTTTTACGACCTGCTGGCGTCGGTCGACAAGCTCGGCAATCTATTCGATCTGCCGATTGAACCGCAGGATGGACTGCTGAGCCTTCCCACTGCGAAGGCCGCACAGGTCGTTGTGAATGAACTGCGTTACGAAAAAAACAACTCGGCCATGGGCCACCCGGAAATCAGTTTCAATGCCGAACCGGGGCAATCGACTGCCCTGCTTGGTGGCTCGGGGAGTGGATCTGATACTGTTCTGGATTTGATTGACGGTCTTCGCGTGCCAACGTCCGGCTACGTAACAATCGATGGCTTCGATCCTCAGGACATCCGCACGGATGTTCTGAGAAAGCACGTGGCTCTTGTTCGGCGGGAAGATGTCTTTCATGGAACCATCGAAGAAAACGTCCACCTGCATCGTGTCGATGTGACGTCCGCGGATGTTCGAAGATCCCTGGCGGAGGTGGGTTTGTATGATCGAATCGTGTCATTGTCTGATGGGTTTGAAACCAAACTCCTCGGCAACGGACGACCGTTGTGTGATTCCGAACTGACACTTCTGTCTCTCGCACGAGCCATTGCCGGAAACCCCAGACTGCTCCTGATTGATCGTTCCCTGGATGGCCTACCGGACGCAGATCTCGATCGGGTCATGAATGTTCTGGTTTCCACACAGCGTCCATGGACGCTGATCGTTGCGACAGGAAAGAAAGTCATCGCGCAGCAGTGCGATCAAACCGTTGAACTTAATCGTGCCACAAGAAGCGTGGGCTTACCTGCATCTGACACAGGATCATCAATCGGAGAAGGCCAGTGATTTCCAGAGATGAAATGATCAGACTATCCGTGTCAACTTCTCCACGAATGCTTGGCCCGACAGCTTACAGAGAATCTTTGTTGCCTTCGCTTCGACTGGCCCGTTCATCACGTGTCGCTCGGCGACTTGGCAAAGCTCTGCTTTTGCTGCTCGTGATGGCCTTTATCCTCGTGGCTTTCGCGCCGTGGCAACAGTCGGTGACGGGAAGTGGAAATGTCGTGGCGTTCGCTCCCATTGATCGACAACAGACAATCGAGGTGCCTATTAAAGGTCGCATTCTCCGATGGGGAGACGGAGTCTTCGAGAATGCCTATGTGCGGGCCGGTGATTTGATTGCGGAAATTCAGGACATCGATCCGCTCTTGATGCAGCGGCTTGAAGACCAGGTCACGGCTTCACTGAACCAGGTCCTGGCGATGGAAGAATTGGTTGAGGCCAATCGGCGCAATCAGGATGCTGCGAAAACGGTTGTGCATTCGTTCGAATCCCAGCTGGCAGCCTACAACTCAGTTAAGCAGCAGATCGTCGCGAGTGCAGACGCCGCGATTGCCAGTGCAAACAACAAGGTAGAAGCCGAGCGGCGGCAACTGCAGGAATACGAAGCCACGTTGTCACAGGCGGAGGCTGATTTTCTGCGTCAAAAACAACTACAGGAAGAGGACATCATCGGCCTGGGTAAGTTTCAACAGGCTGAGCAGAAATATCTGGAGGCAAAAGCGAAAGTTGAACGAGCGAAAGCCTACGTCGATGCAGCCCTCAATGACCTGAAGGGCAAGCAACGAGATCGAGATGCCAAAGAGCAGAAGGCGAATGTTGACATCGACTATGCCACCGCATCCTTCCGGAAAGCCGGCGCTGATGTAGCGAAGGCAGAGAGTGAGGTCGCGAAAGCTCAGTCAGAATTAACAAAAGCCCGCAAGACCCTGCTGGAAGCGGAGACAAAACTATCTCGACAGCAAAGCCAGATGGTGATGGCTCCCTTTGATGGCTTCCTGACTCAGATTCTTCCGAATCAGGGCAGCCAGATTCTGAAAGAAGGGGACACTTTGTGCGTTATTGTCCCTGATACTGCGGACCGAGCGGTTCAGATCTGGCTGGATGGAAACGACGCATCACTCGTCTGGCCAGGTCGACATGTCCGGCTCCAGTTTGAAGGTTGGCCTGCCGTTCAGTTTGCCGGATGGCCGTCGGTAGCTGTAGGGACTTTTGGGGGAACCATCGTTTCTGTCGATGCTACCGATGACGGCAAAGGGAAGTTTCGAGCGTTGATTCAACCAGACGATGATGTGCATGAATGGCCCGAGGATCGATACCTGCGTCAGGGGGTTCGGGCGAACGCATGGGTGCTTCTGGAACGGGTTCCGCTTTGGTACGAAATCTGGCGAAGCATGAATGGCTTTCCGCCAAACGTTGATCCGTCAGATGGCAAGGATAAGACGAAGAAGCCGAAACTGCCGAAGTAGTCGTACCCGAAAAGCTTCGTTAATCGGACCACCCCGCAAAGGTGGTCCGCGCTTCATGCATACCGTGCGTCAGTTGGTTGATGGCAAAAACATGCGCATCCTGGCGATCCGAAGATTAGAGCAGGAGACGTTCTCGACACGAGACAAAAAGCCAAAGGAATGGCGCCGCCGTGCAAGTACCCACGTATCATTCAAATGCCCCGGAACACCCACCGGCAGAGCAGAGCAGACCTTCCATCTGCCGCCTGATGGCTATGCTGTTGCTTGTCGTCGGGACCTCAGGCTGTCACGCGACGAAGCGTTCGGTTACCAAACTCGATTGGCGAGGCGACTCTGAAGTCTCCCGGCTTCACACGAACGACTCCATCGATTCGGG
>JAGQQE010000177.1 GCA_020426345.1 Planctomycetaceae bacterium | reverse complement strand
TTTGATCAGGGTAACTACGCCCATCGTTGAAGTCGATCGTTTTCCAACCGACATTGCCCCTACGCTGTGGGAAGGTATCATTTTCGTTCAGAAGAAACTTCGAGCCAGCGGTGTGGTACGAAAGCAGCCTGAGTTGCCAATCGCGACGGTCATCACGAACAGCATACCGGATCGATGTAAGGAGTAATTTCATCTCGGGCAAATTAGCACAGACGTAGTCGTTTAATTCCTGCAGCCATCGATCCAAGGCTTGAATGCTAAACCCGAGATCTCGATCTTCGCGAAACGTTCTGAAAAACCCAGAACAATAGCTCGCCATTTCGGAGATCAGCACCTCATCTGATTTCACGAAGGGCTTGCATTGCTGCGAGCGAATCACCCGAATGACTCCGTAAACCTGTTCATTCGAACCGGCTGATGCGCCGAGAAAACCCCGATGTGCCGATGGGGATATTGCTCCCTTTTCTCTCACGCGGTTCTCTGGAACTATGCAGAACCTCAATTTGGGATCGCGGATATCTACACAAACCTCCCGTTGGTCGGGCACGTCAACTTTTCTCAACACTGATGTGGGATGTTCTGCCAAGAAACGTGTCAAACCTGAAAGTGGGGCATCATCACTGTGATGGAGACTGAAATCCTTCCTCCAATTCGCGTCACATTTTTCTGCAACGTTAAATTTACCATTCCCTTCCTCAATCCCAGAGGTGGAAATAACACTCAGCACATCAGTGTGTTTCTCGAAGAGTGTGCATGCCTGAGCTTCAAAGACATCTTGGAAGATGTCCCGCAGATGATCAGCTTGCATTTGCGGACTGAGATAAGTCATCTTTAGGCAGCGAAAAAGCGCAGCCAGTGCGACCCGCCGCCGGACTTCAAAAAAGTCTTGCATAGCGGAGCGAATCATCACAGTGAGTCGGCGAATACGCTCGTCGGAAAATACGGTGTTGAAATCAACCTCGCCTTGTGGCTCTTCATGTTTAAACGAATAGAGTGAAAGAACTCCGTCCTTCTCAGGTTTTGCACAACCTTGGCTAGTGAGTGGAGATCCAGAACTGTTCTTACCGACAAAGAGCGGGGCTACAATCGCACGCTCAAGCTCCATCCGTGCCGCTTTCCTTCTCCGGCGAAAAGCAGGAAGATCATCAATGCCCCCTCTTGCGCAATCACCCTCACCCAAATCATGAAACGATCTACCTATAAAACTGTCGTTATCAATATAGGCATCTGCAACAAACTCAAAATCATACCGGGAGGTACCACGAACATAGAACCGCTCCTTGTCCATATCGGCATACCAAACCGTCGCACTGATTGAAGGCGAAAGATCACTGCCAGTGTAACTGGTAGCGATCTCAAAGCAGACCCTATCCAAAATCGACTTTGCTCCCCAACCGTGTAGCTTTGGATGTGCAATTAAGGAAGTCCCCTTGCACAACGCTGCTTGCAGGACTCGAATGTCTGGTATCATTTGCGATGCCGCAGCTTGCAGTAGTGGCACCTGTATTGCAGAGAACGCGCCAGCTATTCGCGACTCCAAGTTGACGACTGCTACGAGTTCATCATTACCAACAGCATCCGGCGCAAAAAGCGGAACACAAATCTCCCCTCGCGTACTTCGGATCGTCTGGCGGTAGAAGGGGTCGAAAAGAGGGTCAGAGTTGAGAGCATCGTTTGATACCCAAGAGTTGACATAAGGACTTCTTGAACTCGCAACGTGCCCCACTATGCCGCCTTGGTCGCTTGCCGGGCGATGAATCTCCCTGACCGGCGTGTTTACCATTATTCGAGCCACGAGAGATGCGCCTCCGGATGACTCCGACTGTACTACGAAAAGCATGCCGGAAGTAGCTTGAAAGCACTCGACCAAAGCGCCAAGCTGGTTGGTCAGACTGATGTTGGCATGATTTGTTGCCTCAGCCGATATACCATCAAAGAGCTGACGAACAGCCGCCGTTGGTGCCCCCGGAAGCCGAGTAAAGATACGTTTTGCTAGACGGCTCCGAACCTGCAAAACCGCCGAAAGGCTTGTATCATTAAGTGAGTCGAGAATCACAGAGATTCGTCGGTGGCAGTGCGTGGCTGCGTCTGATTCTAATTGAGGCAATGTCGGAGGGTATTTACTGAAGCCAGTGTCTCTAGGTGCTACCAGCTCCTTCCTGGCAATGTCAAATTTCTGCATCAATGGCGGTGCGTGGTTGTATTCCGTTTGCCGGATCAGGCACGCATCAGCGAAGACGTTCCATTCACGTTCGGGAGTTTTTCCGTTCCGTGCAAGAGAGAGAAGTCTTGATATCTGCAACGTCTGAAGGGGCGTTGCATCCTTCGACTGAACCAATTCATTGAGCTCTGCTGCAAGTCCTTGAGTATCGATTGGGTGGCCTTCCAATCTTTTCGCCGATATTTGTTCGCGCAACTCCAGTAATCGGTTGGCGATAACATATGAATAAGCGTCCGGATTCTCAGGGACAACTGACGTTGTTTTCAATATGTACTTTGAGAGTGAAACTCGAGATACGCCAACGTTTGTTGCGTTTGATCTCAACGCGATTTGAGCAAGAATTATTCCGTCTCCGGATGGGAGGTTTCCTGAACGCTGACCTGATTCAAGCCAGTTTTCAGTCCGTGCGTCCATCGGGATGTGAATTCGCGAACCCCCGACAGCCCCGTCATTGCAGTACACGACCGGAATCTGATTTAGCGACATTTGCTCCCAGAGAGCCGAGAACCTTGACGGTGATTGATCGTAGCTAGCTATTACTATTAGATCGAAAGGTGCATTGCCGCCGACGCCGACAAATTGAAGTGCTTCCGCGCAAACGAATGGAAGAATTGAGATCTTTGTGCCGCCGAGTCGCTTTATGGGAACTCTTATCGGCATATTGATGCTCGGCCATTCCTTCTCAGGAACTCCAATTCCAGTTCTTTCAAAGGGAGAGAGGGCTTTTTTGGGCAGAAGCTTAACATCGCCGTTGGGCAGCAGCACTGGCAAAATCGAAAGCGTCTCGGAATTCTCCTTCAAAAGTTGCGACAGATCGGTAGGCTTAACCTTCAAATCATCGTAGTTCGACCACGCTTCCAAACTGTTCTCGAATCCATGCGTGCCAGCAAAGATTACCGGACTTCGTCCTTTCTTGTTCAACTTCTTGTAAAGGCAATTGAGGAATTGTCTCGGGACAGCTCCCTCGGGAAACACAATGACGTCCGGAAACTCATCATCTTCCAGCTCTTTTAACCAGTTCACAATCGACACAATCCTCGCTCGGTGCCAAGCGAGGTAGGTTTCCTTGCAATATGTCTGCAAGTCCTCCACTGGAAAGTCGTTTTCCGCGAGCTCTTGGAGGCACTGCTTTCGTGCGTTTTCGATGAACGGCTCTGCGAGCATATTCGCCGCTCCGGTTTGAAAGCACGGATGGCACTCAAGCTGAATGACTGCAACTCTGACATCAATTCTCGCGTTCGAGTTTTCATTAGACATTCTTAGATCTTCGCACTAGCTGAAGGATATGGCCATCTGTGAAGTGGGTATGAAACTGGAGTCTTAGCGCAGGCCACCAAGGATATCGATCACGGGGCTTTAATGCCACTGTCCTGCAGGGAGACTCCTAAGCCCTGCACCATCAACAGGTTGCTGAGTTCTTTCAGTGATGATTAAGCGGAGTGCGGCGACGCGTCGGGGGGCGGAGCGGAGCGAGTGGCCGCGACCCGCGGAGATTGGAGCAAGCCGTCCCGGCGCAGTCGAAAAGCTCCGCGGGTCGCGGGCGATAGCCCGTCGACGCGTCGCCCTCATCGTGACGATGGTTTTCGGCTTGTCCGAGCGGCGAACGGGTTCGACTGTGTCGACCCGTTTGAAGACCCGTTGCCTGTCCCCTTCTCGGGTCGGCTTTCAGGTCGCGTTGGGAGTCGCAGATGATCGCAGGTTGGCGACGGCAGGTTTCATTTCCACACGTATTGAGGTAAGCCGACTTATCCTGCTGCGAATCGGCAAGCCTTCTCTTCCTTGAGGCGTGACGTTCTGTTGACTCATTGGTGCAGCGAACGTGTCGTTCGCTGTCTCAGTTTCGTCGGCAGCGACCTCCGTGTCGCTGCGTTTCTGTGTGTCCGTCTGAGACGAACGCATCACCATGGGCAGATTGAGTTCCAGAGCAACAACGTCCAGCACCTGCATGTGCGGTTTTGTTGTTGACGGGGAATCCCGGCGAATGATGTCTCGAATTCTGGCACTGTTTTCACGTTTGGCAGCCAACTGAATCCAGCGTTGTCGCTGCGCGAACGACGAACTCCCCCACTCGTCCAGCAGGCGTTGCCGACGTTGGCGGCGTTTCTGTTTCTCAGCTGCGTTCACAGATTCTTCCTGCAGTCGCTGTTGATTCTGTCGACGATGTTTGAGGCGATCCTGAGACCGCTTCTCCCGGTCGGCAACCGCAGCAGGTTTGGGCCAGTCTTCGTCGACAGCTTTTCGCAACATGCCGATGCGGTTGGTGGTGGGATTGCGTGAGTCCAGCCAGGCTAGTTGATTTTCGACGACAGCGAGTCCCCTCTTCTCGGCCAGTTTGATGGCGGTGGCTCGATCGAGACCGGAATTCACAAGCAGAGAAACGGCTTGGGTAACAGCAGCGTGCTGTTGTTTGTGGATGTCATTTGTGGAATTGTCTTTCTTACTGGTCGGTTTTTTGAACCGATCCTCTGGTGGGCTTTCTGAACCGATGCTGGTCGGGTTCTTGAACTGTTCGGCTTCTGGTTGGTTTTTTGAACCGACGACTGAGGTCTTCGCATGCTGAAGCCAACGGATTGCATAGGTGGCCGCCTGCTGCTGTTCCGTGTTCGCACTGAATCGGCCAGCGTGAACGCATTCGATGTAACCGGTCTGCTGAGCGTGTCGCAGAGCCTGAGCCAGCGTGGATCGATCGTTCAGGTTGCTGTACCGCTGAATCTGACTGTATGACAATGGTGCGGACGTTCGTCGGCCACCGAACTGGTTCTGATAGCCGACGGTGTGACGAATGACGGCTCCGACGACTTTGACAACGGACAGCGATTCGCGGGGAATCACGTCGTCGAAGAAGCGATTCGGCACGGGAGTCCGATGGCCTTCACCAGTGAAGAATCCGGCGAAGTGATGAATGTTGGTGATGTAATCCCCTGTCGACGCCCATCGCAGCGAGTACACGGCCGACTGACCGGATTGACCGGCCAACTTTTGTGACGCTGTTTGACTGCACTGAATGAAACCAGCCTGCACGGCTTCGGCGAGTGCCGGGCCGATCGCACCTCGACTGACTCCGGCCTTCTGAATCAGATCGCGATATCGCACCGTGATCTGCTGCTTCAATGGCCGGCCATTGCTGTCGAGCCATCCCAGAGTCTCCCGCAAAAGGTAGCCGACAATGCGAACAGCTCCGCGGGAACAGTTTGGCAGACACACGTCAAGAAACTGATTCGGACAATAAACGTAGTTCGCCGTCAGCGGTTCAAAACCGGGAAAAGTCTGAGGCGAAGTTTCAGGCCGCTGCTGTGATGACGATGTGGTCATGCGGAAGGGTGAGCATGTTTCGAATGCTGTCATTTCAGTCTTTCCAGCTGAAGATCTGAATGGGTCGAGTCCACATCGAACGACGTTTGGTTGCGGATTCGTCATTCGTTTCGTGGTTCACGTCAGTCCCCTCCTCGGATGCTGCCGATGCAGATTCGACCACGCTTTCGTTCTGCCTCGCTGCAGCCGGAGCGACCAGAGCCAATTGTTCGTGCAGATTCTTGAACAGCAGGTTTTGTTCTCTCTGTCGTTCCTGAAACGCAGCAATCTGTCGATTCTTTTCGTTCAGTTCTTCCTGCAGTACCACGACTGTTTTCTCCAGCACCGACACTAGCCGATCATTATCGGCGACTCCCCTGCTTTCAGCTTTCGGTGCTGTCGCTTCCTGTTCGACGCGATACTCACGGGTCAGCAGTTCGGTGGAGATCTTCCACGAGAACGGCTGATTGTCGGCCTTCAGTTTTGCCACTTCATTGACGGTCGGCTGCACGAAGGTTCGATCGGGCGAATCGTCGGCTTTGACGATGCCTTCCACGAATCGTCGCAGCGTACTGCGTGACCGGCCCGTGAATTCCTGAGCCTCCGTGAGCGTAAGAAACTGCTGCGTCATGTTGATGGGGGAATAAACATCATTGAGGGTAGCGCAAGCTGAGCGTGCTCGCAAGAGTCGCTCAATGACCGCGTCACACACACGCTCAAGGACACGCCTCCAGCACGTCAGGCCAATATCAAAGCCGTTTTCTGTACGCTCAACTGAGCACGTTCGGGACACGTTCACGCCGCGTCCAGCGAGAACTCGGCTTGACGAACCACGCTCAACACACGCTCGTCACAAACACGCTCGCCGATCGCGTCCAGAACATGCCCGAGTTTCAGCGGGTTGGCCGACCGGGTTGCGAGGCGAAATCACTCACTTGACGACGCGTCGTTGCGTGGTGTCGTGCCATGAACAATTCTGTTGTACAAGGGCTGTTATCATTGTCGAGCGATGTCTGGTGACGCGACGCTTTCCCGTGGATTCGACGTAGCCTGCTGAATGTCCGAACACGCTCAGAGCCTGCCAAAAGCGGGCTCACCAACACGCTCAGGCCGCGTTCAGAACAGGGGACTGAACGCGGTCCGTGATCACGCTCAACGCCGCCGCACGTTCCGTGGCGTGCCGGTCTTGGTGGTCCGAATCGCAGAAGAGGGGAGCGGTTGTTGCAGCAAAATCGGCACGCCACCTGGACGCTCACCGGAGCGGACGTGATCCATCACGTGGAACGTGCCGCGGCGACATTCTCAGGCCATTCACTCGCGTCATGGCAGGCGCATGAAAAAAGCCCCGCCGATCAAGTGACCGACGAGGCTCCGGCTTGCGATGTTCGATGACTATACGAAAATGCCTGAAGGTGACAACAGGGGACTCATGGTTCGAGCGACCGACCATCGCAACCACACCCGTCGTAACGCAACTGATGATCCGGAAGTTCGACGAAAGCATTCCACGCCTCCACCAGTGGTTTCGAAATGTTGGTGAACGCATCGGCCCGTTGATAGTGGTGAGAATCGTCGTAATCACCGACCAGATAGACTTCATCTCCGGCCCAGCGACCGACGACTGATTCCGGCGGCAGCGGCAGCCTCTGACCTTCGCGCAGAATGCCCTTCGCGATGATCTCCGCCAGATCCTGCTGTTCGGTGAGCTCCACGACCTGCGTTGCTGGTCCGCCGTAGTCGCCGCCACCGGTCTGAGAACTGCGACGCAGCAGCAGAACAAAGATCGCTCCGCCGGGATTGACAGCCCATTCCCAGAGCTTTGCTCCACCGCCGATGCACCAGGGGCAGATGTATTCCTGTTTTGTGATGTTGACTGGTTTGAAGTATTGACCCATGTGAAAGATTGGAAAGAAATAGAAACCAGCCCGCATCCGCATGGAGCAGACACGGGCCGGAAGAGGGGAGTCGTGGTTCAGAAAAACTCAATGACGTCACCCGCGGGTTTGCGGCGCCTTCTCGGCGGCATCTTCGTCGGTGGAATCGGCTGCCGTCGACTCTGGAAGTCTTCGATGTCCTCATCGGAAATCCGGAATCTCGGACGACCGCTCATCGTCGCGGCGACATTCACGGCTTTCAGATCGCCGTTGCGAATCCAGTTCAGCACTTTGTCCGGACTGATTCCCCAGCGTTCGGCCAGTTCGCCAGGCGTGATCGTGCCTTTCGACTGAGTCGCCAGTACAGCAGAAATCGCCGTCCGAACTTCGTTGGCAACAGCATCCGGAACTTCGGTTTCCGGCCATTGGTGTTCGATCACGGACATCACCGCGTCCGTCAGAGACTGTGTTTCATTAGAGGTCCTCATGAGAAGTGGGGGAATGAAATAATGGAGTGTCGAAGTATTCAGCCGGTGACTCAGCATCCATCAGGCGGACGCCTGCCAGCTTCATCGTCCAGTCACCCTTTCGGAACCGTCGTCGGGAAACCTTCAGGGCCTGTCGAACAGCGTCGTCTTTCGAACGAGCTCGAACGTCGAGAACTCGCCACTGACAATCCTGAGCGATCACGCGGTAAACTGGCCAGTGTTTTTTGCTTGCGCTTCGGTGAGAATTCATGTTCAATGGGTGGTAAGGAAATGAAACAGAAGAAGGTCTCCGGCCGACCGAAGCCGACCGGAGAAAACACGAAGACTACTTCGACTTGAATTCCTGGCTGCTGTGACGCAGGTGAGCGTAGGTTCTCAACAGCAGCAGACTCAGCCGAGGCAGGTCTTCTTCGTGAAGAATATGAGTGGTGTGCCACTTGTCCTGAGCATCCCGGTAAGACCGTTCCGGCACAATGAACAGATGCACGTCCTTGCCTTTGGTTTTGGCGAAGACCGTGACCGAGATGCTTCCGTCCTTCAGTTTGAAGTGCGGATGAGATGTCCCGTCAGCAGGGGACTCAGCCGGTGATGTTGCGTCCTCGTTGTTGGAGGCCGGACGCTTTGCCTCGTCATTTGATGGGACCATACGAGTAAAGGGGAAAGAAACAAATCGCCTCCCATGGTCTGCGGGAAGCAGGCTTCGCACAGCGGGACGCAGCCCGCGGTCAAGGCTGCCGAACCGGACATGCCTTTCGCTGTTCGTGTCATGGGATACGTCAGCAAACCAGCCCATTGTCGTGGTGGCATCGGCGTCCCCGGTTGAGACGCGGTCAGCGGATCAACCGTTGGGTGACGCCGACCGGTGAGCACGCCTTGCACCGCACAAGGGACCGTCCCGCTACACTGAGAACGCCTGCAAGCAGACCCCACTCGCGCGAATCTCCGTAATTCTTACCGTCAACAAACAGCTGATACATGATCTTCGAAAGGGGAGTACCAAATCACGGCAATCGCGAGCAGCAGCCAGCCCGACTTCAACACGGACAGACTTCGGGCCACGTCGCAAAAGTGATCAACAGAAGCATCGACAATGCCGCTGATGACACGAAGGAACGTCGCTCGTCGCTGACGATTGAGGCGTTGATGCTGACATGTTTGGGTGGGAAGCGACTTGATCGGCTCGCCAGAGCCGATGCAGCGAGCCTCTTCGAAACTTCGAGTCTGCCGGGCCCGCGCAGGCGACTTCTGCCGGAAGTGGATCGACTCGCATGGAACGATCGATGCGAAACTCGGAAGGCACCTTGGTTGACGGACAGGCGAACCAAACTTCGACCAGCCCGGACGCGGCCTCCTCGCCACTTCGAGCGAGCTGCAGTGCCGGCTGCAAAGCCGGCCGCATTTGGTGGCAGCGAGCGGACCGTCGGGCCACGGATGGTCAAACGTGACAAGTCAGAAGGACGACGTCAGGTTTGAGCACCATCCCCAGCAAATGCGGCCGGGTTTTGAAATGAGCCTGCGATTGGAAAAGCCCGGCACACAAGTCGCGGTGGGAAAACAACTTACAACAAACAGCAAACAAACGCTTCCCCTTGCCCTCGCCGACCACTTCCACAACCAACAACACAACCCCTTCAACAACCACTACCGCAAGCGGAAGACACTGAATTCGCAACGATTTCCTGATGCAGTTCAACCTCCGCCGCGCGAGTACCTGCCGATGCGTGCCAACACAAGCTCAGCGACCGGATCCACTCGTCAACAACGGTGGGGGATCGTCCACCAGTTGACAAAGTCACCGCTCAGCGAAGCCATCGAAGCGGGTTAACATTATACGATTTATGTTAAGTCGAGCCTCACAAAACCGGGACTGGCTCACGTTTGCAGCAGGAGTCGTGTTGAATCTGTTGTCTCCTGAGAGTGCCTATCCCGGTTTTGTGCGTCTTCTGCCGGAAGATTGACTGTGGTCAGCATCTGAAGGGTACGAACCACCCTGAAGTGGAAATGCTGCAGGCGACTTCGTTCCCTGATCAACAGATTCAAAGTTTGTATTCCGGTTCGGCGATCAGGACGGAACGTTGGCGTTCAGGCTGTCTGCAACATCAGCGGTCTGCGGCGTGCTTTGGGTGGACGCGACACACAGCCGATGTCCTGTTCGATTTCGTTGCCCCACTGCACCCAGCCGTCCCGCGGGTGTCGGGCAAACAGTTCCAGATACGGTCCAGGACTGCAGGCTTCAATGACGTCGTAGGTTTCGTCGGGCTTCCGCGAGTGTTCGCGTTTGCGGGCGGCAATCAGATTCACCTGCGTTCGTCCGGCATCGAGCGTTCGCATTCGACCCCGCACACCGAACAGCAGGACTTCTGTGACGTTCCGGAAATAGAATCCGACGCCCCGTCCGTCCGGACCGTTGTCTTTGCGGGTCTTGAACCACACGAGATTCGTCTTATAGGTGAAACCCCACGAGTCCATCACCTCAAGTCCTTCCCGCAGCAATGCGTTCGGCACCCACAGATAGAGATGAGCATCAGCGGCTGCCGCCTGATCCACCGGAAGATTTCGAATGTCGTCGAGCGGCATTGTGGGGTATCGCATCAGACGCCGATGTTCGGGAGCCATCTTGCCGGTGCGATTACTGAATTGCCACGGTGGATCGGCGAGGATGGTCTGAAACCGGCCGGCGTGCGCTTTCAACTGGTGCATGATTCGAGGGGGAAACTGTGCCCCGACTATAACATGGGGTCAAACAATTCCGGCTTGATTCCGAACACAATGATGGGACAACCACCTCCTCCGCCCCCTTCAATCCGTGGCAGCAGTTTGCTCATATGTGTCGTTGAACTGCCGTAAGACGATCCTTTTCCCAGTCCGTCAAATATCTGCTGCAGACCATCGCACCGAGTAATGATCACGCCGACGCTGACGACACGCAGATCAAACAGCAGGCGGAAGTTGTTCAGGTCCCGGTCGAAGAATGGGTCTTTGTTGTTCCATTCAATCTCCAGAGCAATTCGGTTCCGGAAGCAATCCACTTTGTGCGTCGGTGAATCGCGGCCATCGCCATCGACGACGACCTGCGTGTCAAACATTCGCTCTCGCCAGCCTCGGTCATAAAACGCCTGGTCGATCTCGTTCGATATTGGCGACTTCCGTCCCCCGGCCGCCGTCACCGCCGATTTTCGCAACCGGAACCCGGACAACACCTCAATGATGTCCTCCCACTCCTCCGGAAAGTCGGCCGACAGAATTGCTGCCGCGTGACGCCATTCGTGGATCTCGTATCCACGCAGCAGAGCGGCCGGAATCAGACGTCGAACATCAGACACGTCCCGACAGTATCACACCTCAGCCCGCCGCGCCAGTGTCGTTGGCGTCCGGTGCAGCCGCCAATGGAAACACAGTGGATTCGTACGAATTCTTCACTGTGTTACCGCTGAGAAACGAAACCGACACCTGCCGCTCACTGTGGAGCCACCGGTTCGGTGTGTCGGCACTTTGGAAAGGCGGAGCAGCCGAGGAATGGTTGTCCCTGATTCGGCCCCTTGGATGCCATTCGCTGAACAAGTTTTGAACCACATTTCGGGCACTGAGTCGAAGACGCCCGTTGGTTATTCCGATCGTCTGTCGTCGATCGTGCCGTTTGTTGCATCAGTTCGGAAATCTGTGAGGAGATTTCTACCGCCGAGTAACTGCGAGCGGCAGCGACGTGCAGCAGGGGCACTCCAGCCGTGGCGAAGACTTCGTCCACGAATGCATCGCGCTGCCGACGGTGTGCTTTCTGGTGACTTCGATCGTCCAGTTCAATGGCACAGACCGGACGCATGGTGCGCGGCTCACACAGAACGAAGTCGACATGCTTGCGGTCAATTCGCCCTTTTGCTCCCCTGTTCTCGTTGGGTCGAGCCACAAAGAACAGGTCCCACAAGTTGACCTTCGGGCAAATTTCAAACTGCGAACCCACAGCCTGCCGCAGCACGTGATAAAACGAAAGCTCGGCTGGAGACAGAAAGTCGTCCCGGTGCCGATACGGCAATCCTGCCGCCTCGGTCCCTGACGGCATTGAAAACCCCAGCAACTGCAGAATCCGCCCCAGACAGCCAATCGGTTCGGGTGTCACTTGCTGAGATTTCCTCGAATTCACGTATCAAGACTCAATTCAGATTTATCGCAGGAGTGTCGTAATTGAATCGTTTATTGGCCAAAGAAGCGGCGTGAAAGCGACAGACTTTGCTGATGGTTCGCGATCTCGGTCATGACGACGTCTCTCGCTGGCAACGGTCTGTGTAAGGCGCCATCCGCCCAGAGATTGTGCTTATACCGCACCTCCGTCGAATGTCAGGCCGAAGACGGTGTCGGCGAGCCATCGTTTGAATCCTTCGTTGTCGCTGTATTGTTTGAATAACTCAGTATCGTCTTTGAGCAGCCCGACCATCACCCTCAGCAGGGCAGCGTCGTGTTCGATGCGGGCCTTGCTCTTGTCGCCCTGCTTTTTGGCGTTCTGATAGGCCGCGTCGGCTTTGACTTTGGCCGGGATTTCCTCGGTGATCAGCTTGCGGACGCGGTCTTCGTCGGACCATGAAATGTTGCCGAACTGATCGTTGAACGTCTTGAGGATGTTCGACAGCGTGTCGA
>JAGQQE010000176.1 GCA_020426345.1 Planctomycetaceae bacterium | reverse complement strand
GGTGACTCTGCCGCAATTTCGTTCCTCGCCAGAAGATCTCCTGGCTGGTCGCCTTTCGGTTGTTGCTCGACCGGCCAGAATCCGGCACTTGTCCACATCCAGGCGGTCAGCACCATTGAAATGATGACGCCCCGCCGGAACCGCTTTCTCCATCGAGGCCATCGTCGAGTCCATCGGAGTCTTTTTGATCGACGTCCCTGCTGAATGTCAGAAAGAACGGTTTCGATCTGGTGCTCTGCCTGAACGGCATCGCGAAATCGCTCGGTCCGATCTTTCGACAGCAGACGATCAATCAGGTCTGCCAATTCTGGTGGTACATCTGCGTTGATCTCTTCAACCGGACGATGCTGGTCGTTGCAGATTCGATTCAGTATCGCCAGTGCATGTTCAGCCCGAAATGGTGGTCGTCCCGTGCACATGAAATAGATACAGCTGCCCAGACTGAACAGGTCGGATCGATGATCGACCAAATCACCTTTGGCCTGTTCGGGAGACATGTAATGGGGCGTACCGGCGACGACGCCCGTGCGTGTGAGCGTTGCGTCATCAACAGTGCGAGCCAGTCCGAAGTCTGAAATCAGAACGCGGTCAACGGAATCTTCCAGCAGAATATTGGCAGGTTTTACGTCTCGATGGACGACACCCTGAGCGTGAGCCGCTGCAAGCCCGGCCGCGACCTGTCGTGCAATTCGGAGCACCTCTTTTGCCTCCAGCGGTCCCCGTTCGTCAACGCGGGCCTGCAGCGACTGGCCAGGCACGTATTGCATGACAAGGTACGGTGTGTCACTGTCGGTCAGGACATCATGAATCGGGATTACATGTTCGTGAACAACTGCCGCCGCCGACTGTGCCTCGCGGGCGAAGCGACGTCGTGCTGCTCCATTGTGGGCAAGGTGCGGCTTCAACACTTTGATGGCGACCACGCGATGAAGTTCGCTGTCAAAGCCTTTCAGGACAACTCCCATTCCTCCTGAACCAATAACACGCTCGACCTCATATCGTCCAATTCTTCCAAGCATCTCCGGGTGACCTGGAGGCGAAAGAAAGTCGAGCGCCACGGGTTCGCATTCTGCTCCAAAATCGTCAGTCGAGCTGCCTTCGATACACAGGATAATGGATGACGACGCGGGATCGGAAGAATACGGAAGAGTTTCGTCAATGGCCTGAAGCGTTTCCCGCACCTCTGTCAGCAACTCGTGATCGCCCGCGACTTCCAGTAATCGCCGCTGACATTGAACACATGTTTCCACGTGGCCTGCCATTGAACGAACTTCGACGCTGTCTTCATCGTCAGCCATCAGCACATGCAGGTCAATGTCACGACATCGCATCATTGTCCTCCCACTTCCGAACTTCGTCCCGGAGTTTGCAGAGCACTCGGCTGCGAGCAATATAAACGGCGCCGGTCGTCATCTTCAGTTCTTCTGCCACGGTTTCCGGATCGATCTGGTCGACAGCCGTCATCCAGAATGCGCGCCATGTGGAATCTTTGACATTCTGTTGCACACGTTGAGCTGCCCATCGGAAAAGTTCTCTGCGATGCTCGAGTCTGAGTTGCGACTCCTGAGTGCCTGATGAATCCGGAAATCTGTCAAAACCTGTTTCGGTGTCCAGCTGCCTTCGAGCGGACTGGCCTTTGAGACGCGTCAGGACGTCCAGCAACTGGTTACGTGCGATTCTGAAGAGCCAGGTTCGAAACTTTGCCTGTTGTCGATCGGGGCGCCATTTTCCAACGGCGCGGGCAACCGAAACCATCACCTCCTGCACCAGTTCGCGCGCGTCTGCATCCTGCAGGCCGCCCCGAATGGCGAACCGATAAACGAAAGGTTCGTAGATGGATACAAATTCGCGCCAGGCTTCGCCATCATCCGCAGATGGCAGTCGCAGAATCAGACTGGCTCGAGTTTCTGGTACACGCGGCATTAAAGTGTCTCCTGCGTTCTTACACACGATGGCCTGCCGAAGATCTTTCACTCGTTCTTGCAAAAAATCCGGATTCGTGCGATCGGCACGCCTTCACGCGAAATAGCGGCATATCAACATCTGTCTCGCTTCCCTGAATCCATTCAGAAATCCACCATGCACCGGCTAAGCTCACCCTCCAGTGATCCGACTTTTATTTTTGAACTTTATCGAGGCAGCTACGGTTCAGAACTTCTTAACGCTGCAGTCTCGCATTTTGGCGTGTTCAGACTTCTGGCTCAGAAGCCTCTGAATTTCGAAGATCTTCGCCAGGCATTGAAGCTGGAACAGCGACCAGCCATTGTACTGATAACCGCTCTTCGAGCGATGCAGTTGCTCCAAACGAATGCCTCAGGCCAATTTGAACTGACAATAGCTGCTGCCGAACATCTGGTGGATGGTGGGGAGTTCGATGTTGGCAATTATCTGGGACTATCCGCAACGTCGCCTGGTGTGCTGGAAATTGTGGAAAGACTTCGCACGAACAGGCCAGCCGGACTGGATGGCGGTGGAGCGGCGTTTATTTATCGGGACGGTATGAAATCGGCCATGGAACAACGCAATCTGGCGGAACATTTTACACTTGCACTTTCCGGGCGTGCGAAGAATGTCGCCCCCGTGCTTGCGGATCGGATTTCAATGCAGGGAGCAAAAACACTGCTGGATGTGGGTGCGGGAACAGGTATCTACAGCATCGCTTTCCTGAGGGCGAATCCTTCTTTGACTGCAATTGCACTGGACCGCCCGGAAGTTCTGAAGACAGCACTCCAGTTTGCCACCGAATACGGCGTTCACGAACGATTGCAAATGTGCGCGGCGGATATGTTTGTCGATCCATTCCCGTCCGCTGATGTGATTCTTCTTTCGAACATCCTGCATGACTGGGACATTCCTGATTGTCGTGCTCTGATCAACAGATGCGCAGCTGCACTGAATCCCGGAGGAAAGCTCATTATTCATGATGTGCTGTTAAACGACGATCTGGACGGCCCGCTGTCGATTGCTTTGTATTCCGCCAGCCTGTTCAGTTTTACGGAAGGACGCGCATACAGTCTGGCAGAATACAAGGGATGGCTTTCGGAAGCCGGACTGATACCTGAGCCTCCTGTCGAGACATTGGTTCACTGTTTCGCAATTCCAGCGACTCGGAATTGAGTTAAGTTCTCCCGCGACGTCTTCGTGGTTGAGTAGCCTGTTGCAAACCGGGACTGGCTCGAGCACGAGACCTTTAGAATCGATGGATGCGGCTTTCTGCTCGTAGCTTTATCTGGCAGATGCGAGTCTCTTTCCGGGATGCTGTTTCATCGGCTTCCAACGGATTGATAAACCAGCGGATTGATAAGTAGACTTCGCAGACCGCAAGCGACACAATTTCTTCATGACACTATCCACCCTATTGACATCTGGCGTTTCAGCACATTTCGTCCTCTGGATGACTCTGTCGATGATTCTGCAGAGTCCCGCGGCAGGTTTTGAGGGTACGCATCCACGTGTTACTTCGGTTGACGTGTCGATTCCTTCTCGACGACTGCCGATTGGGATCCAATGGTTCCGAGGCCATGCTGTGGTGGCTAACTCGGGTTCCGGTTCCATAAGTCTGTTGGCCAGGGAGTCGAACGATGGAAATGTCGAGCCAGTCTTTCGTATCGCAGCTGAATGGAAGATTGCTTCCAGCCTGAGCGATCTTGCTGTTGTGGGTGACCACATGCTGGTTCTAGATGATGTTCGTCATGAAGTCCTGTTGGCTTCTTTTGGTACATCGTCGGATTCGAACAATTTGAAATTAACCGAAATCCAATCGTGGATCAGGGTGTCGGCAAAGCCTGTTGCAATAGAAGTGTCAAGTGATATCAGAACTGTCGCAGTGTCCTCTCTGTGGGCTCGGGAAGTGACGCTGGCATCAATCACTGGTAACGGGGAAGCTGAGAACGTTCGACATATTGAAATGCCGTTTGCGCCCCGGGAATTGTTGTTCCTGAACGATCAAACCCTGATTGTCGCGGATGCATTTGGCGGCATGCTGGCTGTTGTCGATACCCGTTCGGGTGCGATTGTCAAACAGAAGACAATTAATGCACACAATATTCGCGGGCTTTGTCTGAGTCACGATGGCAGGGTTCTGCATGTATGCCATCAGACTCTGAATGGCGAGGCGTTTACCACCTTCGAGCAGGTGTTCTGGGGAGTCCTGATGCAAAACGGATTACAGTCGATTCCCATGACGTCTCTTGTTCCGTCAAACCTTACGGTCCGAGCAGAACGGAACGATAGTGAGAATGCCGCAACAGAAGATGCTGAAAGGATGGAACAGGAAGCGCGATCGCTGGAAAGAGTTTCGATTGGAGGTTCTCAGAGCGGCACTCCAACGACCTACCCACTGGGAAGTCCTTCGATGGGGGCTGGTGACCCGGGGAAAATGGTCGTGACAAAAAGTGATACGACAATGATTTTGCTGTCGGGCGTCAATGCGATGGCATTTCGCATGGCAAGCCATTTGCCCTTCTCGCGCTTAAAAGTCGGGACCTGTCCTTCGGATGTCTGCACTGATTCTGCTGAGGAACTCGCTCTTGTTGTGAACAGGTTTGCCGATACGGTTTCTGTTATATCGCTGCAGGGGCCGGAGCCCAAAGTCGTTCAGACGCTTACTCTTGGTGTGATGCGTCCGATCACGGCAGCGGAACGGGGGCAACAACTATTCTATGATGCGTCGTTGTCGCTGGATGGGTGGTATAGTTGCCATTCATGTCACACTGACGGACATACCAACGGTTTATTGTCGGATACAGTAGGCGACGAAGGGCAGGGGGCTCCTAAGCTGGTGTTATCTTTGCTGGGCGCCGGTGATACCGGGCCCTGGGCGTGGCTGGGAACCAAATCTACTCTGGAATCTCAGATCGAATCCTCTCTGATTGTGTCGATGCAATCACAACTGGACACTGATGACTTGCCGGTCCATGACCTGGCCGAGTTTGTCAGGACGCTCGAACCCGCACCATCTGTCTTTGCGGCCAGACACAGCGACGTGGTTCGGACGGCAAAGGATCCTCACGGTCAAGGAAACATCAAACGATCCCGGCAACTTTTCGAAACTCTGGGTTGTGCCGATTGTCACGCCGATGATCGTCTGACCAGCGGGCACACATTTGACGTTGGTATTCAGGATGAGACCGGGCACAGTGAGTTCAACCCCCCGTCGCTTCGGGGTATCAGCCAGAGGAACCGTTTCTTCCACGACGGGCGAGCGACTTCGCTGGCCGATGTGCTTCGCTCCGGGCATCCGGGAAAGTGGCGTGATCCATCGGAATCAAAGGGATCACCCGGTGCCGCCGCTGACCAATTGTCCGGCTCCCTGACAGCAGAACAGATTTCGCTGGTACTTGATCTGCTGAATCGGCTTTAGTGAATTGATTCCTTGCGGCATCTGCAGGCAGGTTCCCTCAGAGTCCCGTCTGTGTTCGATGCGACGAACGCAGCTATTGGCGACGAAGACAGGCATTGGCGATCAAACGGGGCCATTTGCGACCAAACACACGAATTCACTGAACGATTCTCTGCTTACGGTTGCTCGAAGAACACTGCTTTTCGGGTCAGGGACGGCCTATTCTTCGCAATTTGGCAGCCTTGACGTAGACTGCAGGTGATGAGATCTGTCCGTTTGACCATGCAAAATCGAAGGTGACCTATGTCACGCTTGCTCAGTATCGTTCTGCTTCTGCAGTTTTGGATTCTCTTCTGTCCCCCGCTGACTGTGGCTCAGGAGTCCGATGCCCCTGAGGAACTGAACAGCCCCGAGACTTCTGAGCCTGATCCGGGCGACAAATCTCCAGCGGCCGCAGAATCCGCACTCGCGGAAAAATGGGATCGACTCATTTATGTCCCTTTTCGTGAATTGCAGAAGGTATTTGACAATCAGGATGCGTCGGTCGTCATTCCCTACCGGGAATATATGGACCTGATACAGAAGTACCTGGATGCTCAGGACAGAAAGAACGGCTGGTCTCCCGATGCGGTCGTGACATCGTCAACCTACACGGCGGTCGTCGACAGAGATGTCGTTCGGATTCGAGCGGAATTGCAACTGAAGGTCATGAAGGACGGATGGGTACGAGTTCCACTGACGTTTGGTTCAGCAGCGACAGGGAAGGTCCTCCCGGCGGATGGTTCAGTGTTGCTGAAGGGGACAGGTGAGGGTCAGTACGAATTATTGGTACGTGGTGAAGGCGACAAGAAGGTTGAGATCGAGTTGTTGGCTAGTGTGCGGACGTCGCCCGAAAGCAAATCGTTTTCACTGAAATGTCCGCCGACCGGCATCAGTGAGTTGCTTTTTACTGTACCGGAGGCTGATCAGTCAGTAACCATCACACCCTTGCAGGTCCTTCTGCCATTCGATTCGTCCTCTGAAAAGAACGCGGGCGAGGAGACAACGGTCAAGGCAAGTCTGGGTTCGGTTGCTCAATTCGAAGTGCAGTGGAATCCGCGCGCCGGTACAAAGCCGGTTATGGATCTGTTGGCAAGTGCATCCACCGTCTCGACGGTCCGAATTGAAACGGGTCTCATCCAGACGACATCAAAGATCGATTACGAGGTGCTGCGTGGTGAACTTCGCGATGTTGGTGTGCTCGCCCCTCTGGATGCCCGCATCATCGACGTTGTTTCGTCAAGCGGCCGGATCCGATCATGGAACGTCACGTCTGTCGGTGAGACCCATCAATTAATTTCGATGGAATTGATTTCCCCGATTACCGATCGGTTTCAGGTAGAAGTACAATCCGAACGCACACCCACCAGCGACACTATTCAGATCGTCGGTAAGGCTGATGACGGGAAGCTTCAGGGCATCCATGCGGACGCTGTTGTTCGCGAATCCGGTCGAATACTTGTCAGTACGGACTCATCCCTGACGACTGTTGTAAAATTGCAGTCTGGCATGAAACGCGTTGATGCCGGGGCAGCAGGAAAGTCAGGTTCGTCAGTTCGTTCAGAATTGCAGCAGGCGTGGGAGTTCAGCGGGACCACCGGGAAACTGGTTCTGCAGCTGAAACCCGTGGAACCGCGAATCCTGGTCGACCAGACGTCGAGGCTTATCTTTGATGACGACGAACTCCGGCTTTCGTCAAAGCTGGATTACACAGTCGAACGAGCGGGAGTCTTTCAGCTTCAGCTGAAGTTTCCGGATTCACTGAATATCGACACAGTTCGCGCGGACGGAATGAGCGAATTCAATGTCGATAAGGCTGCGGGTCAGCTGACGCTTTCACTGACTCAGAAACGAATGGGTGCCATCACCGTCGAAATTACAGGGCATCAGTCATTCAACGCGACAGAAGAAAATGTCGAATCGGAATTACCGACGATTACACCGGTCGACACAGAACGCGAGACTGGCCGCATTCTTGTCTACGCGCCACAGTTTGTGGATGTCACGACCGTGGAAGAAAAACTGGTTGGTGTCTTTTCATTCAAGTCTGAAGATGCGGAAACAGTCGGTCGTGCGGTCCGTGTTTCCTCCTGGAATTATACTCGACGGCCGGTTGCTGTCTTTGTTCGAACGACACCTCGCCCCGCACAATTGTCCGCAACGGTCGCCACAACTGTTCGAGTGGAACCGGAGATGACGCGGCAAAACAGTATCATCACATTCAACATCCAGAATGCTGGTATTGATACGTTCAAAGTCGCTGTCCCGGAACTCGTTGCCGGTGATGTAAGATTTCGGACCGTCAGTCGCGAACACGTGATTCAGCAGCGAAATCGCGCTGAGCAATCAGTAGATGGCTGGGTGACATGGACGCTTGTCCTTCAGAATGAGACAACCGGAGACGTTCGAATTGGCGTTGACTGGGACAATCGTTCTGCGGACGGTGAAGAGAATGGCGACACCACGCCCGTACAGAATGAAAACAGCCCGGCTTCGTTTCGTACGATCCCGGTGGAACCGCCACGTGTGCTGCCGCCGTTTGCAGCCGATCAGAATGAGCGACGTCGAGTTACTTTAACGCAGGTTCGCGGCGAAATTCGTTTGCTAAGACATGAGTCCCTGTCGATTGAGGCAGACAGTCAGGGGGATGCGGTAGAAGCCATCGATGTGCGAGAACTGGAGTTGATGGATGCTGACGGCTATCTGGCCTATCGATATTTCAGCCAACCTGCGTCCGTAGCCATTCGTGTCCGAAAACACGAAATCCATGAAGTCGTTGAGACCGTCGTCCAGCGATCTTTGATAGAAGTTGTAACGGAGAAACAGGCGATGGCGTCCTATCGATGCCGTTACCGAATTGTGACCAGCGAACGGCAGCGACTACGGATCGATCTTCGTGAAGACTGTGACCTGCAGGCGCCGACAATTAATGGTCAGAGAACGACGGTTGAACGCGCAACGGATGTTCAGTCTGCCGAAGGCAATGAGGCGTATTACGTCAACATCAGTCGTGATGATAACTCTGGCGAACCATTTCTGCTCACGATTCAGTTTCGATGTCCTCTGGATGGGGTCCCCTACCAGAAACGTGGAAGTGTTCTGCCGCTGATGCTTCCTGTAATCGGTCAGGATGATGGTTCGACCGTGATTCAGCAGAGCATACTGGCCGTGTGGGCTCCAAAGGATATTTCGTTTATCGGTGACCCCGATCGGTGGAACCAGTTTGGCAGGTCGAAGGTTTCGTGGTTCCGCCCGTTTGATTCTCCGACATCCGAATCGTCAACGTCTGGTTTGAACGAATGGCTGGACGATCAGTTCAATGGTTCGGCGGAGTTTGCACGTCAGGGAAACGTGAGTCTGTATCGATCCGTCGGGCGTCAGTCAGAAGTCGTTTTAACCTGGTGGAATCGTCCGTTTCTGTTTCTGGTTATCAGCGGGACAGTCATTCTCGCCGCGCTGATTCTGCGCCGCACACCGTGGGAAAACCGAATCACCATGTTGCTGCTGGCCTCGTTCCTTGTTTCTGTCTGGTGGTTGAAAGATGGCTATGCAGCTTTGCAGTTTCTGACTGCTGCGTGGCCAGGCGTTTGTATTGGCGGTGCGATCTGGTTTGTCAATTTGCTGCTTGGGTCTGGTGGAGACGCCCGGACGGGACATTCCTCGCAAGCCGGAGATGATGGCGGGGGCGGTCATTCGCAAGCTGTGGTGTCCCCGTCGGCAACATCAGTGCCTGACACACCGGCATCTGGTACACAGGAATCTGCTGTAGCACCGAAGGTAGATGCAACATTCACTGCAACTCCTGTGGTGTCGCCAGCCCCGGAAGTGGTTGATGCGATGAATAAACTGATGGGAGGGTCAAAATAATGACAAACGGTGCCTCTCAAATTCGGTTGGTTCAAAAAGAACTTTGCTGGTCCGGATGGCTGACCGGCTTCCTCTTGTTCATCTGCACGTTGCCAGCATTTCTGCCATGTTGCATGGCACAGGACGCAACGACCGGGACACTGCCGCTTCAGAATGAACGTTTTATTCCTGCGGATCAGCTGGATGTACTGTTCGAGCGGGATGGAGGCGGTGTTCTGATGCCGCGTTCACAGTTTCGAGAGCTGCTTGCCAGGGCGAAAGCAAACGCAGCCGCGGATAATCAAAAGCCTCCCGGCATGATGATCGACCAGATTCAAGTCAAAGTAACGCCTCAGGATCAGCATGCTGTTGTGATCATGGACGCGATCGTTCGGCAATTTGTGGATGAATGGCAGGTGGTCAGCCTGCCGATTGGGAATCTGCTCGTCGAAAAATTTACGCAGGGTGACGCCCCCGTGGCCGAGGGCTCGGAATCGGATGCTTTGGAGCAGCGGAAAGTGATTGTTGCCTCGCGAGATCCCCGGGACAATGGCCGCCTGTTACTTGCGGGTTCGAATTCCGGTGAATTCAGGATCCAGATCACGATGTCGACCCCGCTGGTGCGAAGCGGTAGTGATCGTTCGACGGCCTTTCGTTTGCCGCAGTTGCCTTCGACCATTCTGGCGGTTGATTGTCCGGAGGGGCAGCACATTCTGGTCAACAATCAGGAACTGGAACGACCATCCGGCGATTCTGGCAACGTGACCTATCGTGTGCCTGCTGGCGGTGCAGACGATGTTCGGATTCAGTGGACAACCCGGAAACGGCAGAGCGAATCGCAAACTCTGCTGTTTGTTCACACAGATGGATTCCTGCAGATTCAGAAGGAAGCGATTCGCTGGCGATCGGAATCTCTTGTCAGCATCTTCGGCGGCAGCATCAATGAGCTCTCCGTGAGAGTTCCATCGCGCTTGGAAGTCACCGGTGTCGAGTCGGCTGGATTAGAATCATGGCGTCTTGAAGATGATGTTGACCAGCCCGGGATGACTCGACTTGTTCTCTCCTGGCGTCAACCATTTTCAAAGGATCGCATCATCCAGATTCATGGGGTTGCACCGGTGACCGCTGAAAAGAGTCAGGCAGTTCCAACGCTGGAATTCCTGAATGTGAATTCCCACGCCGGGCGTCTGGCGGTTTCGCATGAAGGTGGATTAAGACTGACAGCTGAAACGGGTGCGGGAATTCGTACCACAGCGACAGAACATGGCTCGCAGGATTCGGGTTCCATCTCTGTTTTTGATTTCTGGATTCAGAACTTCGACCTGAGCGTCGCAATTAAGCCCAGAGATCGTGAATTGTTTGCTGAATCTGTCTCGGATCTCAGTATTCAGGATCGCATTCTGTCGTATTCCACGGTGATGACTCTGGAAACGCTGAATGCCCCTTTGTTTGATGTTCGCCTGACCCTCCCTGCCGACTGGGAACTCGCATCGCTCCGAATTGCTGATCAACCTGCGGACTGGCGTGTTGGAGAAACTGATAACCGAGTTGTGGTCTCATTGCCTGAAACTGTGGAAGCGGGCGGCTTGACGGAAATTACGGCTACGCTGACTCGATCCATTGATGATCCCGCAACGGAGCAGAAAGTCGAACTGCCGGTTGTGGTCGCCTCGGACGCAACACTGGCAGGCGGTACATACGTTGTGAACTTTGCGAACGATCTGGCTGTGGCTCCGCTTCGCCTGACAGGGCTGGAACCCGCTTCGGGATCAGCCGAATCACTCAGCTTCCGGAACGTCGGAACTGAGATTGCGGGCGAACTCACGATTATTCGTCGCGCGTCACAACTGACATCTCGTTCTGTCCTTCGCACCTGGGCAACTGCTCGTGAGTTGGCGATTGACGCTCAAATTTCTGTGGACGTCATGAATGGAACGGTGCAGACGCTGACGGTTCGGGTGCCGGAATCGTTTGGAGACCGCGTTCATTTTCAAGTGACCGGAACAGGCCCGATTCCGGGGTATGAGTCAGTACCGTTCGTGCATGACGTCAATCTGGAGGAGCAGACTCCTCTGGATGTTGCTGAAGGCATGCGTCCTTTTCTTCTGAAACTAAGCCAGCGGTTCTCCGGATCGATTTCATTGCTGGCCACGGTCCGTCAGGCTCGGGAACTCAACACATCGATTCCCGCGCCGACCATTCGCGTGGACAACGCTGTGCGGCAGCACGGCGTGCTGGTATTTGAAGCTTACCCGGAGCAGCAATTGAAGGTGGCCTCGGATGTTTCAGCGATTAACGGGCTGTTTGCGGCGGATGCAGGACTGGCAGGCGATCCTGCACCCGGGACGAATCGTCGCGTGGCTTTGACTTATCGTTTTGTGAAGCCTGGCTACTCATTTTCAGTGGACGAAATCCGGTTCGACACGGAATCGGTGCCATCAGCGGTCATCACAGAAGTCAGGAATACCTGCCTGTTGAATGATTCGGAGACTGTCCAGCGTTCCTGTCTCGCTCAGTTCCAGTCCAGCGGTGTGCAAACGGTCCGATTCCGTTTGCCGCAATCCGGGCAATCCTACTTGTGGTCAGCGATGCTGGATGGTGAGCCAATCGAAGTCCGGCACGAGGATGCAACGGATCAGGACAGCAACGAGGGGGAGTCAACGCGAACGGCACAGTATCTTGTCGCTGTTCCATCCAGCGTGCGTGGGCAGGACGGCATCAGTCGGTTTTCGTTGAATCTGGTTTTCGAAACGGTTAACAGGACGTCGGGATTGCCGGGGCAGTTTGAACAGGATTCGGTGACATTTTCGATCGACGTGGGCAATTCGCAGTCTGCCGACATTGATGTGCTGGAGCAGACCTGGAATGTTCATTATCCGCAATCTTCTCTGCTGGTTGACAGTGCCGGGCTTGTCTCGCCGACGAACGGGACCGATCAACCAGGATGGTTTCAGAACATGATGAACATTGAGTTTCCATCCCGGGATATTGTCGTGCGTCGCGGTGTTTCTTTGGCGGTCGTTTGCCTGAGCCTCTTTGTCGTCACGGTGCTTGTGTGGCAAAGGCGATATTTGCTGGTCAGCCTCGGTGGAATTTTGCTCGTCTTCTGGTTGCTGATGCCTGTTGGCCTTCGACAGGTTGCAAGCGTCGATCAACTTGCGCCGGGAGTCGGAGGCTACGAAGATTTTTCAACTGCTGATATTCCACTTCCGCCACCTTCTGATGTCGAAATGTCCAACGCGTACGGCGGTATGGGCGGTATGGGCGGAGGCGGATTCGGAGGCGGAGGCGGAGGCGGAGGTATGGGGGGGCCTGGTGCCGGCGGCTTTGCAGGCAGTCCCGGTAGCATTGGTTTTGAT
>JAGQQE010000175.1 GCA_020426345.1 Planctomycetaceae bacterium | reverse complement strand
GATGGTACAGAATGGCACCGAGTCCATAGATGTCCGCTGCCGTGGTCACGCTGGTCTGGCCTCCCGCCTGTTCGGGAGGCATATATCCGGGAGTTCCAAGGACATCTCCGGATGCAGTCAGGTCCGAGCTGGATTCAAGCTGTTTGGCCAATCCAAAGTCCGCCACTTTGGGACGCTGATCCGATTCCAGCAGAATATTGGACGGCTTTAAGTCGCGATGAATGATGCCTCGCTCGTGCGCGTATTGCACGGCTTCGGCAATCATCCGCACCATGTCAGCGGCCGCCTGCGGAGAAAGTGGACGTTTGGCGACAAGTTCTGCCAGCGTCCCGCCCGGCACAAATGCCATCGCATAAAAAACGTAAGGCCCAAACTGTCCGACGTCATAGACCGGCACGATTCCCGGATGATCCAGTTTTCCGGCCGCACGCGCCTCGACGTAGAAGCGGTCCACCAGCGACGGCTTCATGTGTTGGCGAACGATCATCTTCACGGCAACAGTCCGATTCAGTTTGGACTGTCGAGCCCGATAGACGGTGCCCATACCACCGCAACCGATCACTTCCTGCAATTCAAAGTCACCCACATGGAAAGGCAGTCGCAGTTCGATGAATTCGGGCTTGTCATCACTTCCGTGATCAACTTCCCGCAAAGCGTCGCGCAACCTTTTGGCGACTTCTGATGACCATTCCGGCGGTGCATTGGTATCCAATGGCGTTGCAGGAATCGCAGCTGCCAGTTCCGACAGCGCCTGCTGGCATGAAGCGCATTCATCGAAATGCGTCTCAATCTCGTGCTGTTCGCTCGAAGCAAGCACGCCAGCAAGGAACAATTCAATGGTGTCTGGATCCGGACAACGCATTGATAGGTCCCCTCTGAGCTGTCAAAAACCGTCTTCGACGCTGTCGTGGAAAGTCTGCCCCCGACGCCGCTGATTTCCCCTGCAACGACGCTATTGACGACTTCGTTCCGCAGGCGGCCGTCAGACATCCATCATAGAAAGCCATCCCCAACGAAGACAGCCAGCAACGATGGACGTTTTTCGTCATGGTTCGAAAACGTTGACGATGATTGCAGGTGCCATCGTGGACGCTACCGGCACATTGCAGGACACGCTTTCATCCTGCCAGGCCTCTGAAATCCGCCCGTCGTCCTGCATTCTTTATTGGTCGGGAACTCTGTCAGAAACTGTCCGGGGGAACGGGAGGTGCGGAACCGATGTTGCCCGACGCAGCTTCGACAGGCCTCATCACGAGATACCGGAAACCCTGTCCCTCATCTCCGCGATTGTCAAAGGAATCAACGGGTCGCAAATTCATTTGTCGTTGTTCCCCGGGAAATGCCGTGGGGCCCGAATAGAATGCCGGGCGGAACGAGCTACCAGTTTTGTTTGCCCATTCAAACTGAACCGGAAAGCCAGTGAATTCCGGCCCGTCAAACGTCACTGTAATCTTCACCACACCAAGGCTTGCAGCCTGCTCATCCGTCATGTGATCCAGTTCGCGACGGCCTGTTGTTTCCCACGACGGACGAAATCCTGCTGCCGGAACCAGAACGTCGAATCGACTGAACTGGTGGACGATGCGTTCGCGAGATCGGTTATGAATCGCAGTCCCGCGGCAGCCGTTGTGGTCCGCGATTGCAATGCTGGTCCGCTGTTCGTCGAAGTATCCGCGAGCGATATAGATTTTGGCTCGACGGGTACCCCCACCCGTGATTCGGGTCGTGCTTT
Organism: Planctomycetaceae bacterium; assembly: GCA_020426345.1. Taxonomy (GTDB): domain Bacteria; phylum Planctomycetota; class Planctomycetia; order Planctomycetales; family Planctomycetaceae; genus F1-80-MAGs062. Next base: position 11,041 of record JAGQQE010000175.1, on the reverse strand, counting down.
CGCCAAACGGAATCGCGTTTTCCGGTATCTGTCCGTCCTGAACAGCGACCCAATAGTAGCGGTCTTCAGCCGCGACGGATTGCGCCGAAACGAAGGAACTTCCCTGCCGCGTCAGCATGACGCTGCCAGCCATCAGGAAAAACGCAAATCGAATGGCAACATGGGGAATGCTCATTTCATGACCTCCTTCAGAAAAGTCAGACCACAGCAATCGGAAGAACGTGTCGCGCCGCGCGGACGTCGATCGCAGTGCTTTACGGACAGCTGTGTCTGACCTGCGCTTCAATTCCGAAGTTTTCCCCGACAGGACATCCTTGACTTTACCGAGTCGAAACGGCGGCCTGACGAATTCGCGTCATCGTGAGACGGGCGAGAGAAAAAAAACAGGGCAAACGGCCGCCCTCGTTTCTGTGTGAAGAGAGGTGTCCGACCGTCTGCTTTCAGTTTGCCACGGGATCCACACAGGGGGCTGGATGGCTGCGTCGATGGGAGACGAAAGCCCGGGCGTTCGTGGGTATCATTGGCCAGGGCTTTGGCCCCAACCGATTGCGGTCGCAGTGGCGTATTCCCGGGCGTGGCTGATCGTCAGGCGTACTTCGACGATTCCAATGCCGGATGCGATGTCGGCCGCTTCACCGGATAGCTGGATGCTGGGTTGTCCTGATGGAAGCGATATCACTTCGACATCGTGGAACGTAATCCCTTTGACAAAGCCCGTCCCGAGCACCTTTACAACGGCTTCTTTGGCCGCCCATCGCCCCGCGAATCGGACGACCGAATCGCGGTGACGGCGGGAGTATTCGATTTCTCCCGCCGTGAAGCATCGTTCGATGAAATGATCACCGTGTCGGTCAATCATGCCCCGAATTCGCTCAATTTCCACGATGTCGGTGCCCAGCCCCAGCAGCATTGCGACTAGGCTCCGTACTTCTCAAGTCGTCCAGCGTGGGACAAGGCTTGAAGCATCAGATACTTTGCTTCGAACATACCGAGTTCGCCGACTCGACAAGCCGACTCGCCAAACGACTTCGAGCCATCAAATCGGCAGTTGTCTGCAACCAGCAGAGTGGGGACAGGATGCCCACTGTGCGATTTCATCTTCGCGGGTGTACTGTGATCTCCTGTGACGATCAGTACTGTGGGATTGAGCGCCATGATTTTGGGGATTGCAGAATCAAGCTCTTCGGTCCGCTTGACCTTGGCGTCGAAGTTGCCGTCTTCTCCGGTACTGTCGGTGTACTTAAAGTGGATGAAGAAGAAATCGTACTTCGCCCAGTTTTCTTCCAGACACTTCATCTGGTCATCCAGCGTCGCACCGGCATCCAGAATATCCATGCCCACCAGCCGCGCGAGACCTCGATACATCGGATAGACGGCAATCGCTCCGGCTTTGGTGCCGTAAACTTCTTCGAAACGCGGAATGGGCGGCATTTTTGCGATACCACGCATCGTCAACAGATTGGCGGGCGCGTCGTCCTTCAGAATTTGTGCGGCCTGCCGCTTGAACTCCGCGAGGATCTCCGCGGTTTTTTGTGATTCCGGATCGCTGCCCTGTGGGGCAAGAGGAGGAACGCCGGTGCGCTGCGGATCGGTGTCGTTGACGCGGCCACCGAGCCCATCGCCACGAATCACAATCACCAGTCGGTATTCCTTGACGTGACGGACGAAGACTTCGACGCCGGGAATCGTGATCTTATCCAGTTTTTCGCAAAGTCCGGCTGCGATATCGCTGGCGATGCGACCGGCGCGACGATCGGTAATATTTCCATCGGAATCCACCGTACAGAAATTCCCTCGGACCGCGACGTCACGGTCGGTCAGTTCGAAATCGATCCCAAGTGCTTCCAGCACACCGCGACCGATGTCATATTGAAGGGGATCATACCCAAACAGCCCCAGATGCCCGGGGCCACTTCCGGGAGCGATTCCCGGCAGAACAGGGATGCTCATTCCGGTGACGCCACGCTGTGCCATGGCATCCAGATTGGGAGTGTGGGCGGTTTCCAGTTCCGTCTTTCCGCCCGGCTCAAGAGGAAGGCCGCCCAGTCCATCACCGACCAGCAGCACGATCTTCGAATCCGATGCGCGCTGAAGTCGGCGCGTCAGGTTATGAATGTCAGTCATCAATGGTTCCTTTTATAATTTGTCCGTCCAAAGTGGACGTGAATGCCATACAGGAGGTGCCGGATCAGAAATGCTCACGGCGCGATGACGGGGAGAATATCGATTTGAATCGCCGGTTTCACCCGAACTCGCGGCCGAATCATGCGGGGGAATCGGGAGAAATCCGATTCCTGAAGACAGGAGTTTAGCACTTGTGCTTGCCAAACTACGGACGGACCTCCAAATTGCGGGGCAGATCACTTTTCTGAAGACGGGTCGAAATCGACCCGTTGATTCGTTTTACGACTTCAAGTGACGTAAACACAACGCAGGCGAACCGTGTCGATTATTGTCCAGAAATTTGGCGGAACTAGTGTCGCAAACGCAGAAAAGATCCGAGGCGCAGCGCAGCGCGCAATCGAAGCAAAAAGACGGGGACATCAGGTGGTCGCCGTGGTCAGCGCAAGAGGCCACAAGACGGACGAACTCGTGGAGCTGGCGGCTGAAATCACTAAAGCACCACGCCCCCGGGAAATGGACATGCTGCTTTCAACCGGCGAACAGGAATCTGTCGCCCTGATGGCGATGGCCGTTCACGAGCTCGGCGAGGATGCTGTCAGTCTGACCGGTGCTCAAATCGGCGTGCTCACCGACCAGACACACACCAAGGCCAGAATCGTCAGCATTTCAACCCGTCGGATGCAGCAGCTGCTGGATGCAGGGAACATCGTGATCGCGGCCGGTTTTCAGGGAGTGGATGCGGATTTTAACATCACGACGCTGGGACGTGGTGGAAGCGATACGACGGCAACGGCGCTCGCAGCAGCTCTCAATGCCGAACAATGCGAGATCTACACCGACGTCGAGGGCGTCTTCACCACTGATCCGCGTGTGGTTCCTTCGGCACGCAAGATCGAACGAATTTCGTACGACGAAATGCTGGAACTCGCAAGCCTTGGGGCCGGTGTCATGCATTCCCGCTCCATTGAATTTGCAAAGAAGTATGGCGTTCACCTGCGCGTGCGACCGGCGTACAGCGATGGGCCCGGCACACTGATTGCCCCGGAGCCCGATGCGTCCAGATCCGTAGTAACAGGTGTTGCATTTGTGCGTAACGAAGCGCTGATCGGACTGATTGGCCTGCCGGATCAACCCGGAGTCATGAGCCAGCTCTTTACGACTCTGTCACAAGCTCGAATTGCCGTGGACATGGTCGTTCAGAATGTTGCCAGAGAAGGATTTGCTAACGTTTCGTTTACGGTCCCCGAAGAAGATCTGGCCGCTGCACTTGATGTGGCCACAAAGGCCGCGCGAACGCTGGGTGGTGCTGAGGTAAATCACTCAACCGGTCTCTCCAAAGTCAGCGTGGTCGGGCAGGGCATGCAAACGCATACAGGCGTCGCCGCTCGAATGTTTCAGGTGCTGGCCAACGAAAAAATCAACATCCGCGTTGTCACAACAAGTGAAATCAAGATCTCTGTTCTGATTGGTCGGGAGCAATGCAGCGAAGCTGTCGTTGCCGTGCACAGCGGTTTCGGACTGGATAAGCCAGCACCACTTCTGCCCGACATTGGCGTCCGGGCCAGCGATCGTCGAGGCCAGTGGAGTGGTCGCGGCAACCAGCAACTGGCAGAGGACATCGCATCGCAGCTTTCCGGTATGGAAGCCATCGTTGTGAGTGAAGTATACGCCGACACTGATCAGTCGCGTGTGACAATCAGCAATCTTCCGGACGATCCCGGAATCGCAGAACATGTTTTCACTGCCATCGGAGAAGGCGGCGTACTGGTCGACATGATCGTTCAGAATGCCGCACGAGACGGGCGAGCCACGATATCGTTTACCGTTCCGTCCGAAGATCTGGATGCATCTCTGCTGCTGTTGAGGGAAGTTCTGGAGCACTATGACGGATCCGTCGTGACATCTGATCGGCATATCGGCAAGCTGTCAGTTGTCGGAATCGGCCTGCGAAGTCACACTGACGTAGGTGCAAGACTGTTTCGGACCCTTGGTGAAAACCAAATCAACGTACAGATGATTAACACCAGTGAAATCAAGATCAGCGTCGTACTTGCCGGGTCTGAAGTGCAGAATGCACTTCAACTCCTGAGGAAAGAATTTGGCCTGGCATAAATGAGATCGTGTCGCGGGCAGGGGCGAACCATTCGATGAAATCAATTAGCGCCATAGCCCGGGATATTCTGGAACTCCCGTTACTGAAGCGGGAGCTGATTGAAGCCGCAAACCGTAAGCGTACCTACGTTCTGCGTTCTGCAATGGCCGCCATTCTTCTGGTCGTGTTCCTGTTACTGTTCTTTGATCTGCGATCCTACCGCAACGCGTACCGGATGCTGGGCACCGGCGGCGAGATTGCCATGGTGCTGGTTGCGACAAACCTGTTTGCCATCTATATCCTGCTGCCTGTGATGACGTGCGGGGCGATTTCCGGCGAACGCGAAAAACAAACGCTCAGCCTGCTTCTGATCACCCGCCTTTCCCCGGCCAGACTTGTCGCGGAAAAACTGCTTTCGGCGTTGTTGCCACTCGCACAGTTCATGCTGATCACGCTGCCGATCCTGGGAGTCGCCTACCTGCTGGGGGGAATTACTCTGAAACAAACCATCGGCTCCGTAATGATTCTGATCATGGCAGCGATTCAGGTGGCTTCCGTTGCCATTTTCTGCAGCAGCCTGCTGCGTTCCGGGACAACATCATTCTGGGCGGTATATCTGACGTTGGCTGCCCTTGCACTTGTGCCGCCCTGCATCGCCGGAATCCTCGATGAGCTAAGGCTGTTGCCACGGATTCAGATCTTTCCTGCCTATGTTCCCTTGCGAGAACAATTGTACATTCCATTCGTCGCTTTCCTCGCCTGCATCGAAATGTTCCAGCGAGATCAGGGTGGGCTTCTGGATTTGATGATGATTGCATGGCCGCCGATTTTGGTTTCGACGCTGATGCTGGTAGGCAGTGTATTCGCCGTCGGAAGGCTTCACTCTGAAAAGGGTCTCGCGAACCCGAATTTCAAACAGATCCTTGCAGGGCCCATTCGATTTTTGGCACAGAAGCTTCGGCTGTCGAAACTTCGCGGGCTGGCTACCCGGATACCGCAACCCTGGCTGCAAACCATCAGAAGACGCCTGCCGACGAATACAGCAATTGGTAACCGCGAAATCGCGGCAACGATGCTTGCTCGATGGCCGTTGTTCGCCTTTCTGGCCGGGGCGTTCTTTGTGCTGACGATTCTTATGTCTCATGAACTACGCAGAGCAAGTTCGTGGTATGAGTTCTTCGTTGGGTGTGAAATTTTCGGCACGATCGTCAGTCTGTTGATGGTGGCAAGCGTAGCGAGTCGAATGTTCGCAGCGGAAAGAGAGAGACAAACTCTTGATTCCCTGCTTACGACTCCTGTTTCAAATCATGAACTGATCTCGGAAAAGCAGGCGGCAACAAACCGATGTATTCTGCTGATTATGGGATTCTTCGCTTACCTTGTTCTGCTGAATTTTCTGGGGATGATGTTTCGATTCATGACGCCATCCGGATGGTTCAATATAGAGAGCCAGTACCGGAGATTTACATACGACCAGCTTGGCTTTCTTCAATCCCGTATTTTCATCGTCGTCGCGATGTTTCTGCACTTGTACCTGTACCTTCACATCGCCAAGTGGATTGCTACCGGCTGGGGCCTGTATCTGCATTCCCAACTGAAAGCGATGCTGGCTTCGATCCTGTCGCTTCTTGCCTTGTCTCTGGGACCGGTCGCATTGCTGACCATCATCATGCTGGCTGTCGATGCCCGACCTCGAACATTTCCGTTCTGGTATTTCTCATCCCCGGCGATTGTTTACGGATTGACGCTGGTGGGCGAACTGGACGACATTATCCGCGACCTGGGAACCGAACATGCCTTCGCGTACTGGAGCGTTATCTTCCTGAATCTGATCCTTTACTTTGGTGTCTTCTGGATCATTCGCGTTTGGGTCTTGCGAAAATTCCCGGCGTTCCTCGGCCGCATCGACACGCAGCACACAGAAACGCCGTCGTGATGGCTACTGCTGCATTTGTCGCACCTCGTACTTGACTCGCTTCGCCGAAATACGAACAGTTCTGTTCCGGTAGTGTTCACGGCATCCGATGTGATACAACTCTCCCGCCCGGCGACGCATCGTCTATCGTCAAATTTCTGTTTCAGCACAGCCACAGCCGAAATCAAAGCTTCATGGGAACGGACGACCTTCCAACGCCTCCTGCACCGCTGTCTAATGCCATTCCTTCAGCATCAGCCGTAAGCAATAATGCCGCCACCACACATCCGTCAGCTTCCGAAGAGGTGTGGACAGTTCAGCGGATTCTGGAATGGACGACCGGGTTTCTGAAACAGAAAGGAATCGAATCACCGCGACTGGAGGCGGAATTACTTCTTTCCCACGCGCGACAGTGCCAGCGCATCCGCCTTTACACGGATTTCGATGCCGTCGTTTCCGACACCGAACGATCCAGAATGCGCGAAATGGTCCAGCGCAGGGCAAAACGAGAACCGCTGGCCTACCTGGTTGGCAGTAAAGAATTCTACGGGCGAAGTTTTGAGGTTGGCAAAGGCGTCCTGATCCCCCGTCCTGAGACGGAGACTCTGATTGATGTCTGCCTGGAACGATTACCTCGCAACGAAAGTCGACACATTGCCGAAGTGGGCTTTGGAAGTGGCTGCATATCCATCACGTTAGCGAAGCAGTGCCCCCAGCTAACCATTCAGGCGACGGACCCATCGCCGGAAGCAATGCATTTTGCGACCCACAATTCCTCTGCGCACAAAGTGCAGGACCGAATTCAACTGGTCAATGGTGATTGTCTGCTGGCTTTCCTGCCGAAGAATTCATCGGAAGGAACGGCCGCCGGATTCACTCCGTCGTTCGATGGAATTGTCAGCAACCCACCGTATATCCGGATCGACGAAATGGCGGCACTGCAGCCTGAAGTTGGCCTGCATGAACCCCACGAAGCTCTGGTCTCCGGTGAAGACGGACTGGACATCACTCGCCGAATCATTCATCAGGCAACCATGATCCTGAAGCCGAACGCATTCATCGCGTTCGAACTGGATCCCGCCCAGTGCCAAACAGTCGAATCGATTCTCAGGACAACAGGTTTCACCGCGACAGGTATCCGCAAGGATCTGAGTGGAAATGACCGGGTGGTGTTTGCTGAATGGCCGGGACAGTGACGTTCGATCGATCGAATGAAATCTTTCGCATTCAGGGCGCCAAACCTCTGCGCGGCAGGGTGCGAGTCGATGGATCCAAGAATGCCGCACTTCCCATACTGGCGGCATCCCTTGCCGTTGACGGCACGGTCCAGCTCCGGCAGATTCCCGATCTGACCGATATCGATACGATGTGCCAGTTGTTGTCTCAACTCGGCGCTCACATCTGTCGCGACACAGCCGCTGGTACTGTGGAGATCCGCAACTCCGCCCAGGAGTCGATGGAAGCTCCTTACGATCTGGTCAGCCGGATGCGTGCCAGCGTCTGCGTCCTTGGACCACTGCTTTCACGCTTTGGTCGCGCGCGTGTATCACTTCCCGGAGGCTGTAACATCGGTCATCGACCGATCGACCTGCATCTGAGAGGCCTGGCAGCACTGGGAGCCGACATCCGCATAGAACGAGGCTACATCATTGCCGAGTCCCGAATTCTGAAAGGATGTGATCTTGTCCTCAGCGGCCCGGAAGGAAGCACGGTCACAGGGACATGCAATGTCTTGTGTGCTGCGGCAACAGCGGTTGGACGAACTGTGATTCGGGCAGCAGCCTGCGAACCGGAAGTCGAAGATCTTGCGGCATTTCTGAACGCAGCGGGCGCTGATATTCAGGGCGCGGGGACCTCGACGATCGAAGTCACCGGTGTCCGACATCTGAATGCGGTCGCTCATTCGGTCATTCCGGACCGCATCGAAGCAGCAACGCTGGCGATCGCGGCAGCGATCACCAGTGGAGACGTTGAGATCATCAATGCTCCAACGGAAAGCCTTCAAAGCATTCGGACGGCGCTGGACCAGATTGGAGTATGCCAGTCCGTCATAAATTCCGATGTCGAAGTGACGTGGCGCGTATCCGCCGAAGCAGCAGGGGAACTGCGCCCGGTAGAACTGATCGCGCTGCCTTACCCGGGAATTCCAACAGACGCTCAGGCGCAATTAATGGCGCTGCTGTCGCTGGCCGGCGGCACCAGTGTCATTACAGATCGCGTCTTCCCGGATCGATTCATGCACGCTGCGGAGTTGGTTCGAATGGGAGCCGATATCCGCGTTACTGCGGGCACGGCAATTATCCGCGGTGTGGATCGGCTGACTGGCGCAACAGTGATGGCATCCGACCTGCGGGCGAGTGCCGCACTCGTGCTGGCTGCAATGGCTGCCGAGGGGACTTCTGAAATCCGACGCGTCTACCACATTGACCGCGGGTACGCCGGATTCGAGAGGAAACTGAATCAGCTCGGCGCCTGCATCCAGAGACTTTCCGGCCCTAATCCTGACTGAGCTCAATCAAACGGGCTTTGTGAGCTTCCGCCATATCCATTTTGCCCAATTCCGTAAAGGCGGTCACCAGAAGTTCGTGAGTCAGCGCATCATTTTTCTTGTCGGGCAGAGCAATCAGTAACTCGTTGCAAGCTTCTGTCCATCGTTCCATTCGCAGGAGGATTTCGCCGCGAGTTGCGTGCAGTTCCGACTGATCGTCCACAATCGCGAGAGCCCGATCCACTTCCTGGAGAGCTCGTTCAAGATTGGGTGGCTCGGAACGACAAAGTGCGATGGCCAGATTGTTGAGTATCGATGGATCTCCGGACCGGATTGCGTTCGCCGTGTCCAGCAGCAGAATCGCATCGGTAAACTTTTCTGCCAGTAGCGCCTGTGTTCCCATCAGCATGTGAATCTGTCCATTCGGATCTCCCGCCGTACGCAGCTTTCGCAGGCGATCCCGTGCTGGGGCCGACATCACATCTTCCACCCATGAAAGTCTCGCAAGTTCCACGATCACCGGCGCCTGAGTTGCCGGAATGGTGATGGCCTGATCAAGCAACAGGAGCATTTCGTTGGCTTTATCAACATCAAGCACCCTGCCAGTATTTGCAGAATCAACCGAATTTTCGGCGGAAGAAGACTGTTCACCACGCAGCAGTATTCCGTATTGACGGAGGCAAGCGGTCCCGAAAGCGGTCTGAATGATCGGTGAACATTCATTCAATGGCTTGTTCGCCGATTCACACCACCTGCGGACAAGATCAATCGACTCCATTGGTCGCTGGAGAATCGCATAACATTCAAGCATGACCTGCAGGGCATTTTCATCTTTCGGGTGCTCAGAAAGGCGCAATTCACTTTCTTCTAATAGTGTTTTTGTCAGAGTCTGCGCAGCAGCACTATCGCCTGACACTGCGTACAACCGAGCGAGGGTCACTCGCATTTGTGGTCGCGATTCGGCAACGACCTGCAGCAATTCAATGGCTTCCGGAAGGGCATTGCAGGCGACATACAGCTGCGAAAGATTGAGCCTTGCATCGTTCAGGCGATTCAGCTCGGTTTCGTCACTGCCCCCCTGATGATCGTTTACAATGCCGCTCCAATGGTTGATACAGGACTGCAGCTGTTCTCGCTCAAATCTGGCTCCCATCGAGTGGACGCGAGTAACAATCGGAATGATCCCCGGATGGTCAGGCTGTCTGGCAATGACCTGAAGGACGTTTCGCACTCCAACGTCCCGATTCAACGGTGATTGCTGGAGCCGCATAGCGGTGACCTGCAGATCAAAATCGGACAATGCCCTCGACAGCATGGGATCATTCGTTTCCTGAAGCCCTGTCTGCAGCAGGCTGCGTGCTTCCGGCAGGCGTCCCAGAGACGCCAGCGCTTCTGCCAGCATCTTCCTCATCGAAGAATCCTGACGATTGGCGGAGAAGTACGACTGCAACTCAGCAAGACCGGTTTCCTGCAGCGTAATGATGTCACTTTCCGGTCGACCAAGCTGCTTCTTGACTCTTGCCAGAGAGAGTGAGAGCACCGGGTATGTCCTGACGGCAGTGTTGAGCGATTGTTCTGCAAGCCGCCACTCAGACCTTTTCAGATAAACGTCAGCCAGTCGTCTGGCAATGTCGCTGTCATCGGGTGCCTCCCGTTGTATCAGTAACAATTGTCGTTCAATATCGTCTTCGGTCAGCGGTACATACGGCTCTTCCAAAAGGGCCTGATTCACGATCCACCGGCGGGCCGGTGTGTATCCATTTGCATCAGGCGCCAACAGTGGCATCATGTACGCGAGCCCATCCTGTCTGTGTTTTGTCAGAAGAAAAACACCCATGCGAAATCGAAAACTCTGATCGCTCGGCCGTAACGACATCAGGGTTTTCAACCCATACTCAATGCGTTCTTCGTCATCTGCCTCTACGGCGGCATTGATTTCGCGTTCAACCCTGGCAATGACGGGTGCGTCCGATGCATTTTTAAGCCAGATGGCGTAGGTCAGAGTGCCTGCCGCAGCGAGAGCAAACGGCAACCCCTGCAGCAGCCGCATGAATTCTCGGGAGTAGCACCAACCTTCGGCAAAACCCATAAACCAGGTCCACCAGTTTCCGGGGCGCATCAGGTCGGACAGACTGACACTTCGAAGGGTATTGTCCTCGTCGCCGAAATAACCACGAGACTCCGGTTGAGATTCCCGGCGGCCACCTTCTTCTTTACTGACAGTCATACCAAAGCCCTAATTTCTGAAAACGTCCAGACGAACCCCAGCATGATGACATCATCACCCTGGATGATCCAGAAACTTCCACCTGATTCCACCAGCTTTATCACTGCCGAACGTTCAACCCGACGGGCGTGACCTGCAGGCTTAATCGCAGGCTTAATTCCGGCATGTTGCAAAACATCACCGCGAAAACGGCAA
>JAGQQE010000174.1 GCA_020426345.1 Planctomycetaceae bacterium | reverse complement strand
CTGAACCACGTGGTGTGGGCCATGGTGACCAGCGCTGAGTTCAGATTCAATCATTGATCTCAGCCCCTGAGTTGTCAGCCGATCACTGATCCGCCGCCAGCATCAGCGCCTGCCAGAGATTTGCCTGAGTCCAGAGCAGCGGGGTGATATCATTCGGAATCCAGTTTCCGCGTTCGCAAAAATATGATTCCGGGCAACGAAACGCACCAAACTCACTGCCAACCGGCGTCAATTGTGCCAGAGAGCGACGCAGATACTCCATCTGTTTTTGCTTATCCTCCGTCCGACCGGAGGTCCGAAATCGCTCGCCATAGATGCAGGAGATAATCGGATCGAAGATGCACCACTGAGCCTCGAAGCCAGGCTTCAGCAGCGCGTCTCTGGCCCCCAGACTGTCACTGAAATCGGCCGTTCGAGCATCCGCTGACAGCAATTCTTTATAGTCCGCGCACCAGTAAGAATCTCCGGGATAACGACGAATTCCAATGGGCCCCTGCAGGTTGTGAGTGACCCGATTCAGGATTTCATCTGCCTGAGATTCAGAGACAATGTTGAGCGGGTAGATCAGAAACAGCAACGCCGCATCGAATTCCCGTCGTTTGGCCGGGTCTTCCTGAATGCACTCAAACGGAAGGATCGATTCAAGCGCCGTGCGTCCCCTGGCAATGAGCTCATTCAGCAAAGCCGCTGGAACACCACGTCGGGTGTTGGAAATCGCCTCCGCTGCGTCGGTTGCCTCCAGAAGAGTCTTTAGTTCGACGAGTCCGGCGAGTGCTGTTCCGATACTGGAAGCGGAAATCTTGCGGACCTCTTCCCAGTGTCCACTGTCTTCATCCTGCCAGTATTTCACTGAAGCAAAATAATGGACCACGTCTGCCAGAATGTTCCATTCACTTTCTTTGGGAGAAAACTGCGCTTCATTTGTCAGCCGACATGTGAGCCAGAGTAAGTATCCCAGGGCATCATTCTGAGCGTGAGACCATTTCTCATCCAGTTCCTTCAGGTCTGTGCCGTTGAAACGAATGTGAGGACGATTCATCGGTTCATCGGCATCCGCCTGATGGTCAATAATTGAATCAAATCGATGTTCGTGCCGAGAATAGAACTCCAGAAGCGTGCGAAGACATGCTGAGGGAACGGACGAATCTTTTTGCACAGCCCAGTGTGCCCACGCAATGTGAATATTGTCTCTCAACCAGACGTTTCTGTAGCCCGTGACCTCTGCAACATCCGATTCGCTGCCAATCGCGGAGAACAATCCATTCGGCAGAATTGGAAATGAAAATGTCCCCTGGTTCGTCAGGAACTGAAGGAGATCGGTCAGGCGATCGGCAGATGAGTCACGGAGCCAGTCGGACGATGGAATTGTGAGGAACGGATCTGTCATTGGAATTCTTCTGAGGCTTACTGGATTTCAATCAATGGATGTGCGGTACCATTGCGAATGGTCAGGGATTCACTGGTCAACCGATTCGTTTCGCGAAGAATTGACTTCGCGTTGAATTCTCCGCGATGGAGTGTGAAGCTTTCTCGCTGAGGGAATCCGAATGGAATCGTCAGTTGTTTTCCGGGAGCCCTTCGACATGCCCAATGTTGCGGACAGGTTCAAAGATCGCCAGCACTTCGCCCAGCAATTGCTGATCGATTGGCATCGCCAGCCACTCCGCCCATTTTCGAATATTGTCCGGGTTTGCGCTGCCGGCGATGGTGGTGGCGATGTCCGGATGCTGGCAGGAGAACTGCAGAGCCAACTGGGCGATATCAACACCATTTCTGGAACACAATTCTGCCGCGGCCCGAGCCGCCGCCTTCACATCCTCTGGTTCCTTCAGCCATGCCGGCAAAGGAGCGTTGGTCAGCAGGCGAGCGCTGAATGGTCCCGCACTCATGACTCCAACACCCTTCTCTTTGAGGTACGGTACGGACTCATCCACGAAACGAGTGTTCTGAAGAGTGTATTGGTTGTAAGAAAGCACACAGTCGATATCCACCTGGTCACAGATGAAGCGGAAGATCTTCTGGGGGTATCCGCTGATGCCGATGTATCGGACTTTTCCAGCCTGCTGGATCTTCCGCAGGGCAGGAATCGTTTCATCGACAATTTGCTGCATCGGGACAAATTCGATGTCATGGCACAGGATGATGTCCAGGTGATCGGTTCCCAGTCGATGCAGGCTGACGTCAACACTTTCGGCAACCCGTCTGGCACTGAAATCGAAGTGTTGCAGATCGTAACGGCCCAGCTTTGTGCAAAGTGTGTAACTCTCGCGCGGCACGTCCCGAAGCGCAATGCCAAGCAGCACCTCGCTCATCCCTCGACCGTAAAATGGAGACGTGTCGATGAAATTCAGACCGACTTCCAGGGCCACACGGACACTTTGCATTGCCTCTTCGAGCCTGACACTGCGAAATTCCTGCCCAAGCGAAGATGCGCCGAATCCCAGCACTGGCAATTGCAGATCCGTTTTCCCAAGTGGCCGCGTTTCCATATTTGTTCCCGCATCGATTTAAAAATTGATTTCGACTTGAGCCATGTCGCAGCGTTCCGTTCACCTGCGAGGGTTGCCGCTCGTTGCAGGGACTGTAGGCGCTGGCGAACGTCTCGTCACCCCGGAGAAACGGGGATTCCATTTTTGCGGATTCCGGTTCGCCGGATGCTCGCCCGGAATTCATGCTTTGGAGAGCGGTTCGATTCAGACGCGATTTTGGAGGTCGATCCCAATCAAGTTGCAGAATCCGCTGACTTAAGCGACGCGGTGAACTGGAAAATCTGTTCTTATCGGGACGAAATCAGAATCCCACGCTCTTTCAGCGCTCACAGGGAGCATGGCTTGCCCTAGATTCCGTTCCTGGGGCCAACTGTGATTCGATTGCGAGGCCCGCCCCAACCCACCCAGCAAGATTCCGGACTACACTTTCAATGTCATTTCCAAAACCGTTCTTCCGCTGGCGTCCCCATCCCTGGCATGGCCTGGAGGTTGGTCCAAATCCGCCCCGGCTGGTCAATGCCTTCATTGAGATTTCTCCGTTTGATCTCGTGAAATATGAAGTCGACAAGGTCACGGGATATTTGCGAGTCGATCGCCCCCAGCGCACGTCATCGCAACCACCGGCGCTTTACGGGTTCATTCCTCAGACCTATTGCGGCACACGCGTGGCAGAAATGATGCCTCGTGCGCGCCGGGGCGACGGAGACCCTCTGGATATTTGTGTTCTGAGTGAGCGTCCGATCACAAAATCTGAAGTGATCGTCAATGTGCGAGTGATCGGTGGTCTGCCGATGCTTGACGGCGGAGAAGCAGACGACAAGATCATTGGAGTGCTGGCTCAGGATAACATCTGGTCACATGTCGAGGACCTGGATGAATTGCCACAGGCAATTGTGCAGCGACTACGGCACTATTTCACGACCTACAAAGTCATGCCCGGCGACACAACTCAGCAGGTCTCGATTGACCACATCTACGATCGGGCTCATGCCGAGAAAGTCATTCTTGCAGCCATGGCTGACTACGAAGATGAGTTCGGCGGAACATAAGGCTGTTGTTCGTGGTTAATCATCCCTATGCCAGCATACCGGAAATCGCGCGAGCCGGTGATTCCGTTGGCGTGATTCGCATTCCCAGTGAACAGGATGTTCCTTTCACACGGCGCGTTCGTGAAATCGTTGATACGCCCGAGTTTCATCGACTGTCGTACATCACACAGCTTGCACTGACATCACGAGTCTATCCGGGAGCCACACACACTCGTTTTGAGCACGCGCTGGGGGTCTACCACAATGCCGTGCAGTATCTGTGGCAACTTGGACGGGACCAGCGATTTGCTGAATTTGTCCGCCCTCGAGACGCCGAGATTCTGATCGTATCCGCTTTGCTGCACGATGTAGGGCACTGGCCTTTCTGTCATCCTATCGAAGACATGTCTCTCCCAGGCATGCCACCACATGAAAGTTTTGCCCGCGAGTTTCTGGGAAGCTCCAGTGAGCTTGCAGGCGTCCTGCGCAGGAGCTGGGGGATTGATCCGGATGAGATACTCGACGTTCTGGTCGCTCGCTCGAACTCTCAAAAGTACCGGCTTATGCGGTCCGTCCTGTCAGGGCCGATTGACATCGACAAGATGGACTATCTGGTACGCGACAGTCAGCATTGTGGCGTACCCTACGGCAAACACTTCGACAAGAATCGATTGATTGCCTCTCTGATCGTAAACGATAGTGGTGACGGACTTGCAATTTCGTCAAAAGGCAAGACCGCCGCAGAAATGATGGTGTTCGCTCGCTATGTGATGTTTACCGAAGTGTATTGGCATCACGCGGTACGAGCCGCAACCACAATGTTCGCGCGGTCATTTTATGAATTGCATGGCCAGCTGGATTTGGAGGCATTGTTTCGACTTCGTGAACCGGAGTTAATCCGCACGCTTTGTGAGAAATCCTCGGGGACCGAAGTGCAGAGCCTGACTGATGGGATCTTCGGGGATCGCCGCGAGCTTCTGAAGAGACTGGCAGAATTCAGCGTGTTTCACGAAGAAGAGCTGTATCGATCATTGAGGCAATTGTCTTACCCGAGACTGGCCGCATTTTCAGATCGTCTTTCAGAAGCTCTCGCCGCAAAGACCGGACTGCCTCTTAGTCGGCTCGACGTGCTCATTGATGCTCCGCCATTGCATCGCGAAGTCGAATTCCGAGTCGACATCTTCAGTGAGGCTGATCGCACATATCGACCTCTGCGAGAAGTGTCGCCCATCGTGGATGCGATGGCCAGGACACAGTTTGACGACTGCGTCAAGAAAGTCCGGATCTTCGGTTCCGGAAAACTTCGTCAATCACTTGGTCGCGATAACCCGGTTGTTCCGTGCGTTCTCCGGGAGCTCCTTGAAACGGCCACTTAAGTCATCGACCGCGCGATGAATCTCAGGCTGGAAACGAGACCCGGAATTCTGTTCCGCGACCCGGTTCACTGCTGACGGACACCTGTGCTCTCAGGTGCTGGCAGAGGTGTTTAACGATCGCAAGACCCAGGCCGGTACCGCCCCTGTCTCGCGAGCGATCACGGTCTACGCGATAGAATCGTTCGAAGATACGTGGAAGGTGTTCGGATGGTATCCCACTTCCGGTATCCCGAACGATAACAAGTGCGTTGGTGCCATCTGGCTCGATCTGAAGCGTAATGGTGCCGTCATCCGGAGTGTGCTTAATGGCATTATCGACAAGATTGCTGATGATTGTTCGCACTGCCTGCCAGTCACTGGTCACATTCATCCCTCCGGTTTCCGGAATCAGCAGCTGAATTTGTCGCGAGTCTGCAACTGGCTGCATACCTTCGACCACTTCTCTCACGACTTCATTCAGGTTGACTTCTTCGAACTGAAAGACTTCGTTGCCCGACTCAACACGTGCGAGCTGCAGCATGCCAAGGATGAGCTGCAGAAGACGCTCAGACTGCTCCTCAATCTGAGTCAGAAATCGTTTGGCTGCTATCGGGTCATCCATCGCTCCGTTGATCAGCGTGTCGGTGCATGCCTGAATGACGGTCAGTGGGGTCTTGAGTTCGTGGGACACTCCGCTCACGAAATCCCTGCGCATGGCCTCAAGCCGCCGGAGGTCGGAGACATCCCGGACAACTGCGACGGCACCCGCCTGACGCGGTCGACGTATGGGGCAAACAACCATCGCGAGGTGAACACCGGTCAGCGGGGTTCGGAATTCGAGAGTTTGTAATTCACCGTCTCGAAGAGATTCTCCAATGGTTTCAAGCATCGCTGGAATTCGCACCGCCTCATAAAGCCGGTGCCCGACGCCGATGACATTTCCAATCGCAAGAAGCCTTCGAGCGGCGGCATTCAGAAAAAGGATGCGTTCGTCATGGTCGATTGCGATCACGCCTTCAATCATGGAATCGAGAACCGCGGTCAGCAGGTTTACTGTTGTCCGCGATTGCTTTTCCGATTCCAGCAATTCCGTGATGCGATCTTCACGGTCTTCTTCCAGTTCCGTCAGTGACTGCGCGACGGTTCCAAGTTCGTCGTGACGATCGGAGATTCGCATCAGCATGTCCTGTCGCAGGCTCCGTTCAACGCCTGTTCCCAGATTTTCGGTCATAGCCCGCAATGGAACAACCAGACCCGCTGCAACGACGGCAACGACGAGAACGCCGATGAGCCAGGTGTAGAAAGCACTGCGTGATGCAGCATCGCGAACGATGCCAAGCTCCTCCATCCGCTTCTGGAGTCCTCCCACAAGCAGCAAAACAGATTCTGGCGAGCCCTGTGGCTGGCATCGAAGCGACATGACCAGCTGTCGTTCGTGGATATTCAGCGGCTGCAGCCAGCGGACGGAATCTCCGGATCGAAACGCAGCACGGACGGCAGACATGGTGACAGGCAGTTGCGGCACATCATGATCCGCCGGAAGATCAATCAGCGACCTGGCTCGATCGTCCACCAGCCAGATACGGAATTCGTGGACAGCAACGGATTGATTCCAGCTGCCCAACACCTGATCGGGCGGTGAATTTTGTATTTCCTCAGCAATCCGCTGCAGCACGGTATGAGCCAGTTTTTGATGATTCAGCTCGGCGTGCTCGCTCATCTGAGCCTTGAGCGTTACGACCAGAGCAATCAGCGCCAAGCCGGTCAGCAGGGCATAGAACCCCACGATCTTCCAGAAAAGCTGCGATCTGGCCCAAAACACGATATCACCTTTTTCAGAGGCTGTTCAAAAGACATTTCGCAGCCCACCCGGCCCGCCGCAGCCTCCCCAGATTGTACTAGTCGCCGGTAGCCATCTCTAAAAGGGCACGTGATTAGTTCCGGAAGTTAACAATTGCGTCACACAATTCCACAAATGAGCGGCGCTGAATGACGGGTATTTCCGTACGCTTCCGTTGTGCCTGTCGGTTTTCTTAACATTTGGCCTGCGACGCCCCGATTTGGTACAGGACGGCACTTCAATTTCAGGCGAGGAGTTTGAAGACATGGCATCTTTTGTTCTCTCACTGGACCAGGGCACGACAAGTTCAAGGGCGATCGTTTTCTCCGCCGCCGGAACCGTGGTCTCCATAGCTCAAAAAGAATTCACCCAGTTCTTTCCACAACCAGGCTGGGTGGAACATGACGCTGAGGAGATCTGGAAGTCTCAACTATCAGTTGCGAAGGCGGCCATCCGGAAAGCTGGTCTGAAAGCGTCGGATATTGCCGCCATTGGAATAACAAATCAGCGAGAAACTGCTGTTCTGTGGAATCGACGGACCGGAAAACCAATTCACAACGCCATCGTTTGGCAGGATCGTCGAACGGCAGAAATGTGCGACCACATTCGCCGCGGAAAGCTTGCCTCGGAATTTCGAGAACGGACGGGGCTCGTGATTGATGCTTATTTCTCGGGTACCAAGGTTGCCTGGATGATGGAGCACGTCCCTGAGGCAGCGAAGCTGGCGAAGTCCGGGGATCTGGCGTTTGGCACGGTCGATAGCTGGTTGCTCTGGAACTTAACAGGTGGCACGCCAGAGGCCGGCGCCGTTCATGCGACGGATGTTTCGAATGCCTCGCGAACATTGATGTTCAACATTCAAACCGGTGAATGGGATGATGATCTGCTGAAGGCACTGAAGGTCCCTCGCAGTGTCTTGCCTAACGTTTGTTCATCGAGTGAAGTCTATGGTGAAACAAAAGACAAGTGGTTTGGCCGACCGATTCCCATCGCAGGTATCGCCGGCGATCAGCACGCAGCCTTGTTTGGCCAAATGTGTACGAAACCCGGTATGGTGAAGAATACTTTTGGAACGGGTTGCTTCATGCTGATGAACACGGGGCACAAGCCGAAGCCTTCGCAGAACAATCTACTGTCTACTGTGGCGTGGAAAGTTGGCAAACAAACAGAGTACGCACTGGAAGGGAGTGTTTTTATTGCCGGTGCTGCTGTTCAATGGCTTCGTGACGGCCTGAAAATCATCAGGAAAGCCTCGGACGTAGAAAAACTGGCCGGGGAAGTCGAAGACAATGGCGGAGTTTATCTGGTGCCCGCGTTTGCTGGCCTTGGTGCTCCGCACTGGGATCCTTACGCTCGCGGTATCATTGCAGGACTGACGCGCGGAGCCACTGGTGGTCATTTGGCAAGAGCTGCCCTCGAGTCGATTGCATTTCAGGTGGCGGACGTTCTGGACGCGATGCGAGCAGATGCGGGCATCAGGATTAAATCGCTGCGAGTCGACGGCGGAGCTGCGGTAAATAACCTCCTGATGCAGTTCCAGGCGGACATGCTGGGAGTCCCAGTTGTACGCCCGAAAGTTTCGGAGACAACTGCACTCGGTGCCGCCTATCTGGCGGGCCTGGCTGTCGGCTTCTGGAAGTCACGTGACGAAATCGCCTCCCAGTGGGCGGTCGATCGAGAGTTTGAACCGTCAATGAAAAAGACTCGTGTCGAAGACCTGAGAGCCGGATGGCAAAAGGCACTGGAGAGATCGCGACGCTGGGCCGAATAGTCCGGCGACTACATCATCGGTGAACCGGCGACCATTCGGCCAGCACTCGATCGCGATCAAACAGCACCATCCAGTGCGATCTGGTGGAAGCAGTGCACAATGCTGTCCTGATTCTCCAGCAGCCAGTCAATTGTCGGCTCATTGCTCATGGCCTTTTCCAGGGCGCGGGTCATCGCTGCGCGATGCGTCCTGAAAAGGATTTCGTAGTCGACCTCTTCTGTAGTGACGCTGGGGTCGAGCCAGACTGAAACGATAATACCCAGGTCATTGGCTTTTTCTTTCGGGATGAAGCCGGCGCGCACCGCATCAAGAACCCCGTTGGCAACGGCCGCCTGAACCGTCCCCATCAAAATGTTGGTATATTTTTCGTTGTCGACGGTCACCTTGCTCACCATGACCGTGACGGGCTTCACCTGAATATCGCAGTCCAGGATCGCAAAGACCTTCGTATGCCCCTTAGTCTGATCGCCCATGAGAGTTGCGATGGCCGTACCGACGGGGCCATCAAGCTCACCGATCACAACCTCTGGTTCGGCGGCTGACCAGTGCGGCTCGTCTTCCACCATGGCTTCGCCGGTCCGCATCACAATTCTCTGGCTACTCATCTTTTGGCTCTTACTTGATAGGGTCAGAAGGAACTCTGTTCCGGATTCGGTGGTCTGCCACCACAACATGTAATCGGATTAAATCCTGTACTTATCGCAAGGTAAACGGCGTTGCAAGTCATCAGATTGCAGAACAATAAATCAGGTCGCCAGGAATCATGGAGATCAGAGAAGAAACGCCATCCTGTGACTGCTATCATTTTGGCCAGCGCCGGGACGAAACGTATCGGCAGTGTTTTGCCTGGGGAAAAATGGAACTGCTACGGGAGCAATCTGATGATGAAGACGCTGTTGGGACTGTTGACCCTGAGTCTTGCTGTATTGCCTGATCATGCCATTCATGCGGCTGAAAAGTCTCGGATACTCATGGTGACGCAAAGCCAGGGGTTTGTTCACGATTCTGTCAAACGCCCGTCAGACAAGTTGGCCGCAGCAGAAATCTCAATGATTCAGCTCGGGGAAAAAACAGAACTCTTCAGCGTCGACTGTACTCAGGATACCGCTGCTGATTTTACAAAAGAGAACCTGAAGAATTACGACATCGTTATGTTTTACACGACCGGCAAACTGCCGATCGCTGACTCCGACATGGACTATTTCCTGAACGACTGGCTGCGACAAAAAGGCCACGGGTTCATTGGCTTTCACTCCGCCGCCGATACCTATGGTGACTTTCAGCCCTATTGGGATATGGTCGGCGGCACTTTTAACGGTCACCCGTGGAACGCCGGTAACACGGTGACGATCACAGTTCACGAACCCGATCATCCCACGATGAAGCCATTCGGCGCCGAATTTACAATCAAAGATGAAATTTATCAGTACAAGAACTGGCAGCCGGAAAAAGTTCGGGTTCTGATGAGTCTGAACATGGAGAAATGCAGCCCCTCCATGCCATACCATGTGCCGGTTGCCTGGGTGAAGCCATGGGGAGAAGGTCACGTTTACTTCAACAATCTTGGCCACAACGAATCCACATGGACTGATCAGCGATTCCTGGATTCGATCACTGCGGGAATCAAATGGATCCGTGGTGATGTTCAGGGTGAATCGAAGCCAAATCCCGCTCTTTCGGAAGCTCAGGAAGCGCTCGCAAAATCCGTTGCCACTGCACCGTCGAAGAAAGACTGACAACCGAGGTGTTGTTATTTCACGTCAGACGATGCCACCTGCGGCATTGCCTGACGTTCATTTGTTGTCTACCGATTCATCGCACATGCCGATGACTCATCAAAGGGCAAGGCAATGGCTGGAGACACGCAAGGTCGTTTGCAATTGCTGACCGCCGAATCAGTGGGCTGCGTCGCGAAAACTGTTCTGGCATGTTTTCGGCTGGTCTTTGTGATTATCACGGTGACAGAAACAGCCTGGGCTGTGGATGATGCAGCAGAGATACTCTTTGGTCGGGACGTGCTGCCAATCCTTTCCGACAGGTGTTTTCACTGCCACGGCCCCGATGAATCACATCGGGAAGCAGATCTCCGACTCGATGTTCGCGATGAAGCACTGAAAGATCGCGCGGGAACCTCTGCGATCAGGGTCGGCGATCCCCGAAGCAGCGAACTGATTCAGCGAGTTCGGTCGACCGACGAAGCAACCGTTATGCCTCCGCCGGATTCGCATCGCAAAGCCCTGACAGCAGAAGAGATTCGCATCCTTGAAACATGGATTCAGCAGGGAGCCGTCTGGGGAAAGCACTGGTCATTTGAATTACCTCGAAAATCGGCACTGCCCGGTCGCAAGGGTCAGGGACCGCAATCTTTGAATCCGGTTGATGCCTTCGTTGGCGATCGACTTCGCAGGGAAGGATTTGCGTTTTCGCCTCCGGCTGACCCGCATGTATTACGGCGTCGGCTGGCGTTTGATTTGACGGGATTGCCACCGCGGGCAGATTTAAGCGATGGCACCACAACAGACGCATTCATTGACGAGCTGCTGAAGTCGCCGCACTATGGTGAGCGAATGGCAATGTGGTGGCTGGATGCTGCACGATATTCTGATACAGACGGTTACCAGGCCGATGCAACGAGAAGTAACTGGCCCTGGCGCGACTGGGTCATCGGTGCGTTCAATCAGAATATGCCTTTCGATCAGTTTACGATCGAACAGTTCGCCGGTGATTTGCTTCCAGGTCCGACAGCGGAACAGATTCTGGCCACCTGCTTTCACCGAAATCACATGACAAACGGCGAGGGGGGCCGTGATCCGGAAGAAAGTCGCGTCGATTACGTCATCGACCGAACGAATACCATCGGGACCGTTTGGCTCGGGCTCACCCTTGGCTGCTGTCAGTGCCATTCCCACAAATTCGACCCCGTGTCTCAACATGACTATTACAGGCTTTCCGCTTTCTTCAACAGTATCGACGAAGATGGCAAAGCCGGCGGCGGTGCGAAGCCATTCATGAAGTACAAATCGCCGTATGCCGATCGAGCTGTTTCAGAGGCAGCCGGGATCGCAGATGAACGCCGGCGATGGGAACAGGAAGCGCGACAGAAAGCATTAAAGCAGTTTGAATCCTGGCTGGAGTTGCAAATCGATTCCGTTCGGCAGGATAGTTTTGTCCCGTGGCACGCATTGCATCCTCAGGCCCTTGATAGCACTGAAGGTTCATTGCTGAGGCTTGCTGGTGAATCGATCGTTGAGGCCACTGGCCCGAACCCATTCCAGGACGACTACCGAATCATCGCCCGGACCGATTTGCGTCGCGTAACAGGCATCCGCCTGGAAGTTTTCCCGGAGAACTCAAAACGCGGAACATTATCGAGAGGTTCCACTGGTCAGTTCATCCTGACGGACGTCAAGCTCCAGATTCGCCGAATGGGCAGTAACCAGTTGACAGATGTCGAATTTGACAATGCGGTGGCCACCCATGAAATTCCGGCGAAAGGTCGGGCATATGGACGAGTGAAAGATACGCTGGATGACGACCCCCGCAATGGATGGATGGTCGATGCAGACGAAATTCGAAACCCGCAAACAGCAGTCTTCGCACTGAAACAGCCACTTGAGATTCCAGCCGACGCAGAGTTGGTCTTTGTCATGCTGCAAAGATCGACTGATGGTGATGCCAATATTGGCAGGTTTCGCGTTTCTGTCTCGGATCAACCAGGCGCAGCAGTTCGAAGTCTGAATGAAATGCCGCTGGCAGAACTCGCACGGCTGAAACCTTCTGACAGCTCAGAGATTTCTCCTCAACTTCGTGATCGCCTTCTGGCTCAGTATCTGAGCGACCATGCGCATTATCAACACTATGTTTCACTTGCGGAACGAGCTGATCAACAACTCGCGGAATGCAGGAAAGCCAGCGAATCGCTGAACGTCATGGTGCTGGCGGAGCGAGAGAAAAAGCGAAAAACATTCGTGCTGAATCGTGGCGTCTGGGATGCCCATGCGGATGAAGTTGCGGCGGGATTTCCGGACGTCTTTCAGGTGCATCCGTCCGATACCGATGCTGCTGGAGACTCGGCTGCTGAACTTTCACGGCTCGAGCTGGGCAGATGGATTGTCTCACGGCAAAACCCGCTGACAGCAAGAGTGGTGGTGAATCATCTCTGGCAAATGCTGTTCGGTTACGGTCTGGTGCGAACTCCTGATGACTTTGGCCTTCAGGGGGAACGTCCGACCCATCCGGAGTTACTGGACTGGTTGGCCGTTGAACTCATGGAACACGACTGGAATCTCCAGCACCTCATACGGTTGATTGTGTCCAGCCAGACGTAT
>JAGQQE010000173.1:9318-12845 GCA_020426345.1 Planctomycetaceae bacterium | reverse complement strand
CATGATCGCTGATTGGATCTCACGCCAAAGGCATTAGCCTTCAGGGCTCTGAATCTTCACTCGCTTGCGAACGTCAGTTTCCAGAACTCCGAATGCCTGCTCGTGACGCTGCAACGCCATGGAGAGGGCACTCC
The DNA here is from genome assembly GCA_020426345.1 of Planctomycetaceae bacterium. Lineage (GTDB taxonomy): Bacteria > Planctomycetota > Planctomycetia > Planctomycetales > Planctomycetaceae > F1-80-MAGs062. The sequence continues at coordinate 12,711 of JAGQQE010000173.1, read as the reverse complement.
ACAGACGCTTGGCTGTGAAGTGATTCAGGATGATTCGCTGATTGACCTTTACGTCAACCTTGCCAGTTGCGTATGGCGTTGGGTTGAGACCAAGGTCCAGAATCAGTTCTTCCGGAGTACTTGAAACTCGGCAGAAGTTCGCGTAACCAGCGTTCGCGCCAGAATCATCGACCACAACTTCCTGAACCTGCTGCTGTTGCTGTGGTGCTTCAGACGCTGGTGTACCTTCATTTGCTTCGCTCACCGATTTTACTCCCATTCACTTTTTCTGAAATTCAACAGGCCCGAATCATTCAGTTTGAGTGGTTCAAAGCCGACATTCTCGCAACGAGTTAAGGACGCCTCGCGTCACCCGCTTATATCAGGATGACGAAATTCCGGCAATATCTTCAGTTTTTTTGTAGTGGATCTTTGTAAGCTTGCCCTGGGGGTTTTGGTTAACTGGTGTGTTTGGCTGGAATAGGGGGCGGGTTATCGCATTGCGAGGCCGGTGAGTCCCAGGACGAGGGCCAGGATCCAGAATGAGCCGACGATCTTTCGCTCCGCGACGCCCCGGAAAACAAAATGATTGTGCAAAGGGCTGCATAGAAGGAGCCTGTTGCGAGTCTTCTTGTACCATGCTACCTGTGCGATAACGCTAACGGTTTCCAGAACAAAGACGCCTCCCACGAACGCATAAAGGAATTCACGCCCGCTCACGATCGCCGCAAACCCGAGGATAAATCCGGCCGGCAAAGCGCCGGTGTCGCCCATGAACAGGCGTGCTGGATGACGGTTGAACTGCAGGAAACCCAACATTGCTCCTGCCAGAGAAGCGGACACGATCGAGAACTCGGCACTTTGAGGTCCAAGTCGGCATATTTCGGGTGAAATCCTTGCTGCATTCGCGCAACTGAGGCAAATGATTGCCAAAACGGTTGCTGAAACAACAGAACAACCGGCTGCGAGGCCATCCAGTCCGTCAGTCAGGTTTACGGCATTCATCGAGCCCACAAGAACGAAGGCGATCCAGGCAATCTCTGCCCATGCGGAGGGCATGCTGATGGAAGAGTGTTCTGCGATTGCGATACCGCACACAATGGCGCAGACCGCTTCGATGATGAGCCGCAGTTTTCCAGAGACACCCTTCTTCTGCAATTTCGCTTTCGAAAAGTCGTCAGCGGCTCCAAGAAACATCATGGCCAGCGTGGCTGGCAATCCAATCCGAACGGGGGCCGACTTCAAATCTGCCCAAATCAGGCACGAGATTGTCAGGGCGAAAACAATGAGCAGCCCTCCCATTGTCGGCGTTCCCTGCTTTGCGGCATGGCGTCTGTTCAATTCTACCGAATCACTGACCACCCGTTCTCTCAGGTTTTTTGCCAGAAACTCAACGGTCGTGTTCCCCGCGAGCAGAACCACACCACAAGCAGTGGCCGCGGCGGCGGCAGATCGAACAGTTAACGTGAATTCAGGCAGTGGCATGAGATCGCTGCTGGTGGTCGATGTTGTGGTTGGGGGTTCGGGCGGCTGTCAGGATGCGATCCGATTCGCGACTGGCTTGTGTTGGTGCTTGTGAAACTTCAGAATCAAGGCAAAATATACGGTCTCTGAGAGACTTTCGGGAAAATCAAACCGGATGGTTCAGCGAAGGATCGATGCTTCGGGAAAGCCGGCTGATCGGTTTCTGCTGACACCGGGTGTGATGCAGGTTTGATTTTCAACGGATAATGAGCGGGGGACCTGATCTTTTGTCGACCAATAGTTCGGCCTGCGTGTATTTTGTGCTTTCTGCCGTCATATTTGAATCAATGGAATTCGGCAGAGCGTCCGGAATTGCTCAGGCAGAAAACTCGGCGTGACCGGGCGCTGAGTCTGACGGATTTACTGTTTTTCTGGTGGTGTTGAACAAGGTGAGTGCTTTCTGATGACATCTCACCCAAGACTGAATCGATTGTGTAACAGTGTTCTGCGTGTTTGTACTCAAAATCAACGTCCGCAATGCTCGATGGATACACGGTTTGTTGTTCCTGGGTGAGGGGATCAAGCTGCAATGGTCTGGCGGATCGCTTCTTCTAATCTGTGGAGATAATCATGGCTGACTGGCTCGAACGGTTTGTCGACGACGGGACGATCGGTGAATCGCAGCTCGAAGAAGCGCGAAGCATGGCTGCCAACCTGGGGATTCCGACAGAAGACGCTCTTGTGCGCCTTGGTTATATCTCAGGGGCGGACCTGGGACGGGCACAGGCTGCCGAGTTCAACTACGAATATGTTGAACTGGAGGGTCTGCAGATTCCCAACAGCATCATCGAGATGGTGACGGAGTCGATGGCCCGAGAGAATGTTGTCATTCCGACGGATATTGACGGTGATGCTGTCGTCATTGCGATGTCGAATCCCAACAATATTGAGGTTCTTGACAAGTTGCGGTTCGTTTTGAATCGGGAGATTAAGCCTGTGATGGCCCCGCTGGAGTCGATTCAGGGGGCAATCAACCGTCACTATGGGCAGTCCGAAACCGAATCTGTGGACTCCATGATCAGTGAATTCACTGAAACCCAGATTGACTTCACAAAGACGGAGGCTGCTCAGGCGTTAGCGGGCGACGAGGATGACAGTGCTCCAATCATTCGATTGGCAAATCTGATCATCTCGGAAGCCGTCGCGATGCGGGCGAGCGACATTCATATCGAGCCGTTTGAGGATCGGGTGCGTATTCGCTACCGAATCGACGGCGTGTTGATGGAACGTGATAGTCCTCCACGTCGACTGCTGGCTGCACTGGTTTCGCGTTTCAAGATTATGGCCAGAATGGATATCGCGGAGAAACGCCGACCTCAGGACGGCCGAATCAAGACGCGATCCGGCTCCAAGGAGTTCGACCTGCGCGTGTCGATTCTTCCGACGAACCATGGCCAGGCGGTGGTCATGCGTATCCTTGATCGTGACAACATCAAGGTGGGCATTCGGAACCTGGGGTTTGGAGAGGATAACTATCGAACCTTTCAGAACATCATTCGTCGCCCGAACGGGATCTTTCTTGTGACCGGTCCAACGGGAAGCGGAAAGACGACGACGCTGTACAGTGCTTTGGGTGAACTGAACCGTCCCGACCGAAAGATCATCACAGCGGAGGACCCGGTTGAGTACTACCTGCCCGGGATCAATCAGGTGGAGGTGAAGCACAGTATCGGCCTGGACTTCGCTCGAATCATCAAGGCGATGCTCCGTCAGGCACCGAACGTGATCCTTGTTGGGGAAATTCGAGATACCGAGACCGGTGAGATGGCAATTCAGGCAAGTTTAACTGGACACTTGGTTTTTAGTACGCTACATACGAACGACGCGCCCGGAGCTATTACGCGCCTGATTGACATGGGGGTCCAGCCATTTCTGGTCGCATGTTCACTA
>JAGQQE010000173.1:0-9219 GCA_020426345.1 Planctomycetaceae bacterium | reverse complement strand
GAGGAGGTTGAGAGCTTCAATATCACTCCGGAGGAATTGGAAGAGGGGCAGTGGGTTCGTGGTCGTGGGTGCCCTAACTGCAAGCATACAGGCTACAAGGGTCGCCGAGCGGTGTTCGAATTGATGACGATGAACACAACTTTGCGAGAGATGGCTTTCAATAGCGAGCCGGCCCAGAACATTCGCCGTCAGGCCAGATTGCTGGGCATGAGTACACTTGTTGAGGATGCGAAGGACAAAGCGTACGAAGGCATGACTTCGCTGTCAGAGGTGCTGAAGCTTTCGAAGGGTGGCCATTGATTTTGTCCGGAAATTTGATGAGGAGCACCAATCCGGCAAAGATGTCAGTGCGGACGGGACGCGGATCTGATTTTTTCGCCGCGTGCTGTTCCTCTCTTCGACGCCTATCGGTCTTACATCACAACCCGCAGTTCTTTTGGGTTTTATTCCTTTCGTGTTCACCCTCGGGCGTCGCATCGATCCACTCTGCTTTCGGCAGTTTTTATAGTTCACTGTTTCTGTTCTTACATCGTTGTTTCTCAGGGAGTCTGAGGCTCACTACGGCTTCAGTTGGGAAGTCGGTGCGCCGTTTTTGACGGGCTGACGACGGCACGATGTTGGAATTTCTGGTGAGCGGGGTGGGGTTGTTGCGAATACGGAGAGATTTATGCGTTCATTTCAGATCGACAAATTGCTTGAGACGGTTGTCAAAGAGCGAGTCAGCGATCTTCATATTACTGTCGGCCAGCCTCCCGTCGTACGCATGGGCGGGCACATGGTGCGTCTGGAAACGCGGACGCTGGATGCCGAAGACACGTCCAACCTGATGAAGAGCATCACTCCGGAACGCAACCAGCAGGAGCTTCAGGAGCGGGGCGGGACGGACTTTGGTTTCGCCTTCGGGGATAAAGCCCGGTTTCGTGTGGCTGTCTTCAAACAGCGCGGCATGATCGGGATGGTGTTGCGGCGAATTCCCAATGAATTTTTGACGTTCGAGCAGCTGGGGCTGCCGCCTGTCATTCGGGATTTGATCCAGCGTCCTCGCGGATTGTTTCTGGTCACGGGGCCGACGGGGTCAGGAAAGACCACCAGTCTGGCGAGCATGATCAACTGGATGAACCATAACATGGATCATCACATCATCACGCTGGAAGACCCGATCGAGTACTACCACGACCATCATAAATCCACGATCAACCAGCGTGAAATTGGAGTGGACGTTCCGAGTTTCCCGGAAGCCCTCCGGCGGGCGTTGCGTATGGACCCCGACGTGATTCTGGTGGGGGAAATGCGTGACCTGGAAACCATTTCTGCGGCCATTACGGCTGCTGAGACCGGGCACGTTGTCTTCGGTACTCTGCATACAACGGGTGCACAGGGGACGGTTGACCGTATCATCGACGTGTTTCCAACGAATCAGCAGGAACAGATTCGTACTCAGCTCGCGAATGCGATCATCGGGATTCTGAGCCAGGCGCTCCTGCCTCGTAAACCCAAGGGTCTTGTGGCGGCTTATGAAATGCTTGTGGTGACCCCCGCGATTTCCAACCTGATTCGTGAGGGCAAGACATTCCGAATCAATTCGTCCATTCAGACCGGGCGTAAATTCGGGATGATTCTGCTGGATGATTCCTTATTCAACCTGTGGAAGAACGGGCTCTGTGAAGAACGTGATGTGATCGCGAAATCAAACAACCCTGGTGAATTGCGAGCTCGTATTGAGCGTGCGAAACGCGGCGTGTTTGATGATGACGAAGATGATGACGACGATGACGAGTGAGATTCTGTCGTTCGCAGGGGAACCGAACGGTCGGGCTGCTGCCTGATCGCGGCAGGAAATTTCTACGACGCAAGACAAATGGTTGCTACCTATGGCACAGCGTAAGCTTGGACAAATTCTGATTGACCTCGGCTACATCGATGATGATCAGCTGTGGGATATTCTTGAAGAGCAGAAGGCAAGCCCTGGTCAGGTCATTGGTCAGGTGGCTGTCCGGATGGGGCTGGTCACTCAGGCTCAGGTTACAGAGGCGCTTGCGCAGCAATGGGGAATGCCTGTTGTCAATCTGGAGGAGACGAATGTCGCCTCCAATGTTCTGGAGCTGGTTCCGCAGGCGATGGCAGAGATCTACAAGATTATGCCTGTTTCGCTGAAGAACAACGTGCTGACGGTCGCCATGGCTGACCCGCAGAACGTGGCCACGCTGGACGACCTTCGCAACTTGTTGAACCTGGAAATTCGCGGAGCTGTTTCGTCGCAGTCGGATGTCGATGCCGCCATCACCCGGTATTACGCCGAACGTGAAGAATCCATCGAAGATGTCATCGGCGAACTGAAGAGTGAGGAAGATGACGACAAACGCGTCAGGGGATACGACCTGGCGTCGGCCGAGGAGATGTCGGATTCGGCTCCGATCAAGAAGCTGTTGAATATGGTGATGTTGCTGGCCATTCGTGATCAGGCGAGCGATATCCATTTCGAACCGTTCGAAGATGAATTCAAGATCCGTGTCAAAGCAGACGGAGTGCTTTATGAAATGGTGCCGCCGCCTCGCCACCTTGCCAATGCGATCGTGTCGCGCATCAAGGTCATGTCCAATCTGGACATCGCCGAACGCCGAGTTCCTCAGGACGGGCGAATTGAGCTGAATGTGGGCGGGAACGCTGTCGACCTTCGCGTTTCCGTTCTGCCGACATTGTTCGGTGAATCTGTGGTGATGCGAGTTCTGGACCGGACTGTTGTTGCGCTGGACCTGAACAAGATCGGGATGGATGCATTAACGCTGAGCCGTTTCCGAAAGATCATTACCCGACCAAACGGCATTATGCTGGTGACTGGTCCAACGGGTAGCGGAAAGACGACAACGCTTTATTCTGCGTTAAACGAATTGAACGATATCGGCACGAAGATCATTACCAGCGAAGACCCGATCGAGTACGACATCGATGGCATTGTTCAGGTCCCGGTGAATCCGGATTTGGGTGTGACATTCGCGAGTATTCTGCGTGCCATCCTGCGTCACGACCCGGACAAGATTCTGGTGGGAGAAATTCGAGACTATGAAACAGCAGAAATTGCTGTGCAGAGTTCACTGACGGGGCACCTGGTATTCAGCACATTGCACACGAACGATGCCCCGAGTGCGATCACGCGACTGCGGGACATGGGAGTTCCGGCGTTTCTGATCACCGCGACCGTGGAGGCCATCCTGGCACAACGACTGGTGCGTCGAATCTGTTCGGAATGTCGAACTCAGTTTGAGCCTTCGGATGAACTCCTGATGGAACTTCAGCTGCCCTTGAAGACGGCGCGCAAGTACAAGTTCTATTACGGCAAAGGTTGTGCAAGATGCAACAATGCCGGCTACAAGGGGCGAATCGGAATTTACGAATTGCTTGAGGTCACCGACGAGATTCGTGACATGGTCGGTTCAGAAGCTTCGGCAGATGATATTCGGGATATGGCTCGTTCGCAGGGGATGACGACGCTGCGTGAAGCGGGTTTGAAACTGATCTTCGATGGACTCACAACGATCGATGAGATCGTTCGCGAAACCATTATGGAAGACGTGGAATAGCTGTGTGTGTTGTTTTGCTGCAGCAGAAACATACACGCTGCAGCAGACGCTATAGATGAGACACACTTATTGTCTCTAACTGGCAGTATGTAAACACTTTAGGGATTATTTGAAATTCCGGCGCGTCCTTTGCTTCTCTGTTCTGGTTGCAATACATCCTGTTGATGAATTGCTCAGTTTCGGAGTTGCTGGGTGTTGTCGGGGCGAGTGCCTCGACAGTTGCCGAAACTTTCGGGAGAGAACGGTATGCCAACCTTCACTTATGAAGCAATGGACAGTTCGGGTCTTGAAGTGAAAGACTCGATCGAGGCGCCGTCGGAGGCCGAAGCCCAGACGATGATTCGCGAGAAGGGCTTCTATGTTACGAAGATTCGCGAAAAAGAAAGAAAGAAGAAGTCGACTCCCGCCAAGAAGGGCAAGTCGACTCAGAAGCAGGGCAAGACATTCACGCTTGGCGGTGTGAAGCCCAAACTGCTTTGTACATTCACGCGTCAGTTGTCGACGCTGCAGGATGCGGGGTTGCCAATCCTTCGAAGTCTGCGCATTCTCGAAGGCCAGTGTAAGCCTGGTGCGCTAAGGAATGCATTGATCGATGTTGTGGAAGACATCGAGGGCGGCAATACGTTGTCAGAGGCGATGGCAAAGCAGCCGAAGGCCTTTGATAATCTTTACGTCAACATGGTGCGGGCTGGTGAGGCCGGCGGTGCGCTGGAAGTGATTCTTCAGCGTCTGGCTGAATTCAAAGAGAAGGCTCAGTCCCTGAAGCGAAAGATCGTTGGTGCCATGATCTATCCCGCGGCGGTGATCACCGTCGCTGTGGGGATTGTGTCGTTCATCATGATGTTCATTATTCCGAAGTTCAAAAAGATCTTCGAAGACTTCGACACAGATCTGCCAGCCATGACGGTGATGCTGATCGATATGTCTGACTGGATGATGGACTACTGGTACTTTCTGATCGTGGGGCCTTTGAGTTTCTTCATCTTCATCAAGATTGTGAAGAAGAACAAGACGGGAGCGTACGTGGTCGACTGGTGTTCGTTACGGATACCGCTTGTCGGGAAGATCCTGCATATCGGCACGATCGCCCGAGTGACCCGAACTCTGGGAACGTTGATTGCTTCTGGTGTTCCCATTCTTGAAGGGCTCATCATCTCCAGAGATACCGCTGGCAATGCGGTGTTTGTGAGAGCATTTGACAATATCTATGCGGCGATTCGCGAAGGGGAAACCATTGCTGTTCCGCTGAAGGAATCGAAGATCGTTGATGACCTTGTGGTCAACATGGTGGACGTTGGTGAAGAGACTGGTGCTTTGGACGACATGCTCTACAAGGTTGCGGACGTCTACGACGAAGAAGTGGAAGTCAGGGTTGAAAGTCTTGTGAGCCTGCTGGAACCGATCATGGTGGTGGTTCTGGGTTTGATCGTGGGCTTTATCGTCATTGCGTTGTTTCTTCCGCTGATCAAGCTGTTGAACGACCTGGCATAGAGAGTGTGTTCAGATGGGGGGCCGCGTGGGTTTTGGCTTTCGTCATTCCCGGATGGTGCAGATCTGAAAACTGGTACTAACCTTTGTCCTGGATGCAGAACAATGAGACGCCTGACAAAAAAAACAAACCGGCCAGAACGCCGATCCGGCTTTTCGCTGATTGAGCTGATGGTTGTTATCGTGATCCTTGGCATTCTCATTGCCTTGCTGGTTCCGGCAATCAGTGGTGCGAGGCGAGCGGCTCGTGTTGCTGAAGTCGTTGCGGATATCACCAGACTTGAAACGGCCATCTCGAAGTTCAAGTCTGATTTTGGGGGACTTGAACCGTGGGACTTCATCCTGTTCGATGAATCGGGTGGTTGGGCAAGCGCGTCACCAGCGATCGATAAGCAGCTGAAGGATTCGCGGAGTCGCCTGCGTCGACTTTGGTCGCAATTCCCATTCGGAGCTGTGGACCTGAACAACGATGGGGATACGACTGACCTGATTGAACTCAGTGGTTCTGAGTGTCTCGTGTTTTTCCTGGGTGGCGTTCCTTCAGGTGGGGATGTTGTGGGTTTTTCGGCAAATCCCCTCGCCCCGTTTTCAACGACCAGCACCTCGCGAACGCAACGCTACATGGATTTTAGTGTTGGTCGACTGGTCGATCAGGATACGGATGGCATGTTCGAGTACCTGGATCCTATCGCTGACCAGAAGCAACCCTATCACTACGCTTCCAGTAATAACGGTCAGGGTTATTCGCCACTGATCGGGCATTATCTGGACGGCAACCTGAAACCGTGGAATCGCGATTCGCACCAGATTATTTCACCAGGTTTTGATGGTGATTTTGGTCCTGCGACACCGATCACACCGACCTATGCCCCGGGCGATGAGCTGAGCGGAAATCGAGTCACAGAAGCCGACAACATCGCCAATTTCAGCAATGGTACGCTGAACTAGTTGGCCACGGTTCTTCACTGAGTCTTTGTGTAAAAACTGAGGGTTCCGGCAATGACAATTCAAAAACAACATCATCATCGGCGAGGTGCCTACACGCTGATCGAACTGTTGATGGTTGTTGCCGTCGTTTCGATCCTGATTGCTTTGTCTGTGATGGCCATGCAGGGGGTGACAACGCAGGCTCAGGTCGAAGCGACCAAGGTGACTGTCGCAAAGATTAATCGATTGATGGAGCAACGAATGCTTGCCTTTGATCGGGCCTTTAAAGGCTCCCGAAGGCAGGGCTACATCCTGGGAACGCTTGGCCTTCTGAAAACGAATGCGAGTGCCAAATTCGACTATTTTGTTTCGCATCCGGATGAGGTGCCTCCGGAAATTGTTGCACTGGCCCGGAAGGCTGCCTTCCGTTTTGAGTTTCCGCAACGAATGGTGGAACTGACCGTGGGTGGAGGTGATGCTGATTCGGACGGAATTCCGGACGTCATTTTCAATCTGCTTCAGAATGCCGCCAGGAAGAACCTGAATGACGGCGATCCAGCACGCGGGTTGACTCCCAATCCATCGCCAACCGCTTTGCAGATCGCGGACGAAGTGCGCATGTATCTCTGGCCGAAGCACCTGCAGCATGAAGTCGCCGTGAACACCGTGACGGGGGGCGTGACGGCAGGTGCATCTGTGGATGGATTGCATTCCACGGAAAGTGCTGAGCTGCTGTACTTCTTTCTGATCGAATCGGGAACGTTCGGAGCGTCTCCTGTTGATGCTGATTCCTTTAAGTCTTCAGAGATTGCAGACACCGATGGTGATGGGCTGATGGAGTTTGTTGATGGCTGGGGACAACCACTGCGATACTATCGCTGGCCGACTCGGCTTGTTGACCCGGATGCTCCCAACCCGTTTGTTCCAAATTTTGCGACAGTGAACGATCCGACCGAGGTCGACCTGACGCCCAATGATATCAGTGATGCAGGTGGGGCCGGTTTGCGTCGCGTGACGGGCTATGAACGCGAACTTGCTGAAGTCATTCTGAAGGGCTTGCCGCCCACTCCGAGTGCAATTGGCACGTCAACTCCCCGTGATGTCCTGTTGATTGATCCCGACGATCCCGTGGGACTGTTGTATACATTTCTTGAAAACCCCAAATACATCGCTCTGGGGGTGAATGTGGCCGGCGAATTCAACGAAGTGAATTATCACACGCCTGATACATACCATGCACCACTGATTGTATCCGCCGGGCCAGATGGGTTACTTGGCTTGCGGGAGCCCAATGATGTGGATGGTCCCAATGGCGTGTTTGGAAATCTGGCCCAATACGCCGGAACAAATTGTATGGTAGGTCCGATTGATCCCAACCTTGTGGCAGGCTGTGTCGATCAGCTGTTCGATAATATCTCGAGCCGTAACCGACGAGCGGGAGGTCGCCGATGAGACACTTACCCGCACACATAATTCCTGCCAGAAGGATGCTCGCCGGCAGGCCGCATCGTGCAGGTTTCACGCTGGTTGAGCTGCTGGTTGTGATTACCATCATGCTCATTCTGCTGGGGATCACCGTTGCCGGCATCAACTACTCTCGAACCGGTGATAAGGTGAGTTCCGCTGCCCGTCAGGTTCAGTCGTTTCTGGCGGGAGCCCGCGATCGAGCCATTCATGCTGATGAAGCCCGCGGTGTTCGCTTATTTATCGAACAGAGTCTGGGAGGATCCCCTGCAGCGTTGAGGACCGTGACGACAATGGCCTACATAGCGCCGGGCGGAACGTGGGAAGCTCCTCGCGATAGCGCGAAGATTCAACTGGAACGAGTCGATGGCAACAGCGACGGAGACTATGAAGACGCTGTCGATCTGGTCACGATCGTTCGCGGATTTAACAATCCGGGCTGGTGGAATCTGAAACGGCGTGGACTGCTTGTCGACGGGATGAGGATTCGAATTCCTGCGGGACCCTCAGGCAACTGGTATCCGCTGACGACGGGCAATGCGACGACCAATCCAACGCTGGATGTGACGCAGCCCCCACCTGACCAGCAGCTGCTGTTGCTGCAGATTCCGTATGCAGATGCCGGTGACGCTGGCCAGCTGGTGGCCCATCGCGATCTTACCTACGAAATTGAACTGCCCACCAGAATGCTTCCGCAGGATCCTTCAATCCTGCCCGACGGAGTCGTGATCGACCTTGACGGGTCCAAGGTGCCCAGCGTGTGGAGACCCACCGCAGCCACGGGTGGCGTGTATTCCGGCTACATGGACATCGTATTTTCTCCTCGAGGTTCAGTGATCGGAGATGCGGCCGGCGTTGGAGTTCTGCACTTCTACATCTGTGACGCAGAAGACGCGTTGTTCATCAAAGAACAATGGGTCAGCGCGAACAGCCTGAGTGCGTTTGATGCGGCGGTGGCAGCGGGTACGCCGTTCATTCCAATGGATGAAATCAATCCGACATTGACTGACCAGACCTGGATCGCTTCGACGGATATTTACAAAGTGAAGGAGCGGCGACTGGTGAGTGTCTTCAGTCAGACGGGGAATATCTCAGTGCACAAGGTAAACGCCTACATCGGAGCGGATGGAGCGTCGCCGGATAACAACGGAGGTATTGCCGACGGCATTGCTGATGATCCGTACTACTTTGCAGAGACGGGTGAGGTGGCGAAATGAAGAAGATCCATTCATCGCACCGCATGTCTGTCGTCGACGGTCGCAAAGGCGTGACCCTGGTGGAAGTTCTGATGTCGCTGATGATCATGAGCATCGGCGTCAGTGCCGTGGCCGTGCTCTTTCCGATATCGATGCTGCGAAGCCTTCGCGCGACTCAAATGACGAACGGTGCGATCCTCACGCACAGCGTGAACGCACTGCTGGATTTCCAGCCCCATCTGGTTTTCGACCCTGATCACGACACTGACTTCGCAGAACATTTTCAGAACCGAGCCACGCGTAACTACATCGTGGATCCCGGTACGTTTTATACCCTGGCCGCTGACGGAAATGCATTAGCGACGGTGTTTGGGAACGATCCTACGGGCACGTTAACTCAGGGTTTTGTCCCTCGGTTCGGGGGCGGCCTGCAGACGCTGACAGGTCGAACGGCTGAAGGCCCAGCGCCAACGGCTACTACAGCAGACCTTCAGGCTTTGAAGCTAGCGGCACAGGCTTTGTCCGGCCAGGGCGATGGATGGACAGAAATTCTTCAGGGGGTTCCT
>JAGQQE010000172.1 GCA_020426345.1 Planctomycetaceae bacterium | reverse complement strand
TGGAGTCAAGGTCGCCGTAAATGTGAATCAATCCGCCATCGGGCGCAGACACACCATTGGTACAATTGCCGTCGATGACGACGCCGTCATTCTTGCCGATCAAGATTGAATCACAGTCCCCGGCGAGGACCTTCCAAGGGTCGTCGTTGTCGTTTATGCGTTGCCAATGCCCGACGGAGCGCGGAAACGCCATGTGCATCGCGATGTCCGCATGCGCAACACGAACGATCATGTCGGTTGAGATTGGCATTGAGGTGTCACGACCTGAGGGAAATAACGGCCGCCGTAACCGAGCGGCGACGAAAGATTGTCAATTACATAACCGCCCGACTTCGCCGCTCCGGTTCACGGCATTGTTCGTCAGCTTTACTGGGGTATGTCGAAAATCAGTAAAGTTAGTGTCATTTCACGGTTCGCATCATCCCTGTGAGAGAAAATGTATCGAAACGAGGTTTCTGATTGCTTGCCTACCACCTTCTTGCATTTTGGGTGGCCTGCCGTGGTTTCTTGAGCTGCATTTATGACTTTACTCAAGTCCTTGTTGCGATTGAAAACAAGCACGGCAACCTTTGTGTCACGCCACGAACTGTATCCAAGCAACTGGTCAATCGTTTCTGCTAGTTTCTTTGGGCCACCCCAAAACTTGCACTCGCCAATGAAGATATTCTTCCCGTCTTGACGAATCAGGATGTCGGTCTTGCCCTCGTAGTTAAACGTTTCACCGGTTGCCTGACCCTCGTAATGGCCATTAAGCTGCACCAGAAAATGTGTTCGCAGAGCCTCTTCGTCCATGCTTTTGAACGCGGCTGGACTTCGCTCCATGACGTGAGCCATGTTCTGAATCACTTCCAGAATGTGATTGTAGTCACCACCGGACAAACTTGGCTCCGGCTTGTATGGCTTGGAACTGGCTGGCGGCGGAGTTGGTGTGAGTTTTCGGCGAACGTTCGGAGCCGTATACGTCTGAGGTGAATTTGGGTTTTCCTTGAGGGCGAATCCTAGCGACGACACGAGATTTTGATTCGCGAGGAGTTTTTCGCGTCGTGCTTCGATTGCTTGTAATGCCATGCCCCGAAGTGAGCCATTGAGAGTTTCGGCACTTTTACGTAGTCGGTCGAGGTGCGTTTCGATATCGACAAGTGCCTTTTCGATTTCTGATTTCAACTGCGCTGACGATTGATCAACGCCAGTGAACTGCAGGACTAGCGTGTTGCCTCGAATGCTGGCCCGTGGTGGATTCATTGAATACGTCGTCGGGCGCACACTGAAAAGCTGTCCGTCACCTGTGAATGGCACAGTGATTTCAACGGTGCTCCCATCAACCATGATGGGACGGCCATCGAATCGGGGGCCGTATCGGAAGTCGTGGCTCTTGTCGACCTTTGTTTCACGTTGGTCGGCGACGATCGCGTCTCGTTGCAGCACTGGAACATCCATGGAGTACTTGTCTGCAAAGTATTCGCTTAGATCATCAACAGACGTGTTGAGCAGTCGGTTGCCATCGTACGTGCCGACCTCATCCCTGAGTTGGTTCTTTTGATGCTCTTCTACAGAGAACCAGTCGTACTTCGCAAACAAGAGGTTGTCGCGCGACATGTGGATGACGTACTCCGTTGCTGACGAACGACCAGCGTAACCGGGCGGCGGCGGTTGAGGTTGACTTCAAATTCCGCGTGGCCCGCCGCTCCGGTTCACGCAATTGTTCGGCAATTAGCGACGCTTGACGCGCTTGCCATCACGAAACTTCTGAGCCATGTTCTTGACGGCATTGGCGTCTTCTGGGAGTAGTTCACCTTTCGTCGCAAGCCACACACGAATCTCTTCGGGATCGAAAGGCACATTGTCTGAAATCAGTCTTTGGAACATGTCAATACAATGATTGTAATCAAACGAGTTGGTGATCCCCGTCATCTTGTTGATAAGGCCAACGAACTGCTTTAGTTCAGATTCAAGGTTAGCATCCATTGCATTCTCGATGTCAACTGAAGAACCATCGAATCACCGACCCGACAGGGTTACTCGGTGGCCGCTTTCGATTCGTCTGTTTCTTTTTGTGCGAGTTGCTGCGCGACGCTTTGCGATTGCCCGTCTTCTTTTGAGCACCGGCAATTTCGCCTCCCAAGAGTACGGTCGCGGCAGCGCCCAAGGCGGACAGTTCAGTACCAGACCACCATCGACCACATTTTCGACACTGGACGTTTGCATCACTGTGGCCGATATGAAAGCTGCGACCACAAACACAGGTGACCTTTCGAGCCATGTGGGTTCTCCTTTCCTGCCGAACGTCAAGCGTAACCGGGTGGCGAGGTTACGCATTGATTTCAGATTCCGCCGGATTCGCCACTCCGGTTCACGCAATTGTTAGCCAGCCGTGTCGACCAATCTGCGGGCGTGAAAGTACGCATTGCGCAGACTGTGGCCAAGCTTTGTGGCATTACAATATATTGCACCAACTGAATCGAGCGTCTTGCCACCAGTGATTTGAGTTAGTCCGGACGGTACTAAGTGCATCATCCACGGTTCGGTAGAGTCTTCTGGGAGCTTGTGTTTTGACAGCAGCATTTTGATGTCCGCGATGAACGCGACATCGATCGCCTGAGTGAGCCGTTGTAACT
The DNA here is from genome assembly GCA_020426345.1 of Planctomycetaceae bacterium. GTDB lineage: Bacteria > Planctomycetota > Planctomycetia > Planctomycetales > Planctomycetaceae > F1-80-MAGs062. Next base: position 10,233 of record JAGQQE010000172.1, on the reverse strand, counting down.
TGTCGTGATCGATCACGTCACTCGTGTATGCGACAAAGAGCGTGCCAATTAACTCCGCCTTGGTCAGGTCTGCCAAGCGATCCAGCATCAGACAGATCGATTCACCAATCTTCGCGGCCTCTTCGGGCGAAGCAGAGGCTTTCGCACGCCATTTGGCCTTCGTGTCAGGGTCGACGTTCGTCGCCAGCAAGAATCGCTGCAGCTTGGCAATAAAGAGGCGGTTGCGGACATTGTCAGCAGCTTTGCAGAGCTTGAGTGCAGTGCCGACAACCGGAATCTCCTTGAGGACGTCGCTGTCCAGCAAGTTGTCCGCCACAGTCTCGGCCGTCTCCAACGTCAGTTCGAGCATTGGGGAATCGGAAACGTCTTTTGCCACTCAGATGTTCCTTTGCTGGCTAACTATAATAAGTAACCCGGAAATTCACCGGGATAAAGTTTGTGCCAGTGGTTTTCTTCCGGTGTGGCTTTAGTTTTATTCGGGAGTACGGGAGTCTTCAAGGCAGGGGTGGCGTTGAACGGCATAAAAAGTAGATCTCCGGAATGCCTGTGGTGTTTGCCGGGGTGATTGCATTCAGGCCGGGTCCATCAGTCGGCAGGCAGGAGCCTGCCCTGCATGTACTTGCAAAAAATCGATTCTTCCCTGACAAAAGCATCCCGTGCTCCCGCATCGGCGACGGAAATACTGATCAGATGTTCATGTCAGTCGATGTTGCTGGTTCGGTCAGATGATCCGCCGCCACGTCTCGACTCAGAAGCCACTGCCAGCCGCGGGCTGTTGAGGCGTAGCCGAGGTCGACGTCGTAGTGCGGGGCGGTGGGATTGTCGCCAGAAAGTGGATGCTGCAGCAGGACGGAGCGGCGGATGAGCAGGCAGCCGAAACCGGCTCCGCAGATTTGCTGAGTGGAAGGGCCATCCATCGAGGCCAGCTTGGTGGAACCGCTGCTGACTTCGGCGATGGCGGTGGATTTGCCTTCCCAGTACCGATGCCGATAAAGGCCGGTGACTCCGGCGACACGCGGCCCCATGTGCTGCAACAGAGCCTCGATGGTGTCCGGCCGCTGCGGAATCGTGTCATCTTCCAGGCACATCAGGTATTCGGTGCGAGCCGTCGTAGCCACGTGATTCCAGATCGACGCGACAGCACATTCCACTTGCTTCTGGATGTCAGCTCTGCCACGTCGATCGACTTCGGCAAGCCCCGGGAAGCCGACGTCCAGCCGGTCCAGCTGGATGCTCTGACACCGTAGATCACCGAGCCCCAGTTTACTGAGCGTCACGTCCTGATGGCTGGTGTTGACGATCAGCAGGCGGAGTTGGTCACGCGGCCACGTCTGCAATCGGATCCAGTTGGCGACTCGCTGCCAGGTGTCTCGACCACTGAACGGCACGGCCACGGTAACGGTTTCGGCCTGCAGGTTGGCCGCCTGAAAGTAGGCCGCGTTGTGGTTGCTGGCCTGCTGAGTGTGGATTCGGTAGTGCAGCGGAACAGCCGACTTTCGAGCGATCCACGGGCCGGAACTGAGGACCGCTCTCCACATCGCCCAATCTTCGGCAGGCCGTTTGAACGGTCGACTCATCGCTCCGGATTGCCTGAGGACATCGACGCGAAAGACGGCCCCCGCGTCGCACCAGTTGCGGGCGGCAATGTCGCTGGCCGTGACCGTTTCCGGGGCTTCGTCCGTGTGATGCCAAGGACCGAAACCGCCGTCGAAAGCCTGCAAAACCGGGAATACGAAAGCCGCTCGCCGGTCGTCTCGAAGCCTTGCCAGACAGTCGCCGAGAAAGTCAGGATCGAGCCTGTTGTCCGCGTCCAGGAATATCGCGAAGCGAGTGTCGACCAGATCCAACCCGAAGGCTCGCGCACGATGAACGGAGTTGAAGTCGACTCGGTGGAATTCCACGCCAAACTGTTCGGCAACGGTCTGAGGGCCATCGTCGCTGGCGTCGTCAATCACCATGACTCGCTTCGGTTGCACGGCGGATTGCCGGATCGACTTCAGGCACTCGCCGAGAAACCGAGCGTAGTTGTGACACGTAACCACAATCGTGACGTCGACGGTTCCGGACTGCGGCTGAACCGGGCTGGCCGTCGTGTTGGTGCCGCCGCCGAGATCCTGCCGAATCGCGTCGCAGACGGTTTGCTGGTCCAGCCCGCAGTCGCGAGCCATCTGCAGCACGTGTTCACGTTCTCGCAGCAGCCAGTCGCGGCCGCGGCGTCGAATCGTCGCCGCGATGCGCGGCGGGAACAGTGTTGCGGTAATCATGACAGCAGCCCGATCATCGGCCGGGCGACCAAATGCGAGAAAGCGGCCCACGAAGTCCCTGATACATCCAGCGGTAACCCAGCCTGAGCGCGACAACTCGCCCCGGTCAGTGAGTCGGTGTAGTAAAGGTAACCAAGGCCGATCTGGCCAGCACCGAAAACGCCGACCTCCGGCCCGTGCAATATCGCACCGGTGATGCCGCTCAGCCGCGGACCGCTGCCTGAGTCATAGGCGGCGAGGCACAGCCAGTACAGCCCGGCACTGATCGTTTCGTTGACCGTGACAGCACGTTCGCCAGCCAGAGTGCAGTTGGGCCGCCCCCAGTCCGATACCAGTTCGCCAGGCACATCGCCCGCGTCAGCATACAGGCCGATTCGTGGGTCGTGGCCCGCTGTGCCGGTCGTTTGAACGAAGACCAGAGCTTCGCTCCACAAATGCGACGCCCGCAGGTAAAGCGGGTAAAAATACAGACGACGAGCGGAAAGCAGTAGGCTGCTGCTGTTGCCGGTGTGAGTGCTACCCCAGTACACCTTTCCGGAAACGTATGCTCGCGCCGCCTGTCCGCCTGTCTGCCAATCCGTACCCCCCAGCTGCGTATTGATCGCCGTGACGATTTCGCTGCCGGTCTGGTCGGCCGTGGCCTGTGCCTCGATCTGGTCGAGCTTCGCTTTGTCCGCAATCGTGAACGCGGCCGTGATCGCATCGAGAATCGTCTTGTTGTCGTGAGTGTGCCCTGTGCCGCCATACTCGGATTCCAGATTGTTCAGCAGCTCCGTCGAGCCGTCCGGGAGCCGGTGATACCAGCGACTGTTCACCGTCGACTGGAACAGCGAGTCCAGCGGCGGTGCATCAGGTTCTCCGTCTTCGATGGTGTGATCATATTTGTCGGTAGCCAGAGGCAGGCCGGCCTTAAGCCGACCGCCAGCGATCGCCAGTTCATCAAGTTTCGATCGATTTGACGACGACAGGTTGAACGATCGATTCGCCGACAGATCTCCGCCACCCTCGAGATGACTGCCAGCCGAAAGCGTAATCGTCTGCAGTGCCCGAGCGGCCAGAGCCGTGTTAACAGTCGTGGCAAAATTGGCATCGTCACCGAGTGCGGCGGCCAGCTCGTTGAGCGTGTCGAGTGCCGTCGGACTGCTGTCAACCAGCTCCGCGATTCGAGCGGCCACGTAATCGACCAGATCGGTCTGGTCGGTGATCGTCCCGCTGAGATCGCCCCACGCCGAACTGCCTCCGCCGCCGACGCCGCCGGATAGGTCGAGGTCGCCGTCGAAGGGCGTGATGGTTCCGGTGGCGATCCGTAACAGAGCGGCCGTGATGATCTGCTGCACGGTCAATGCCGTATCAGGCACGGTGCTGGTATCGATCACATGGGTGGCGTAGTGGCTCACGAAGCGACCTCCTCGCCGAGATTCTCGGCAATCATGAAGGATGGAGCGTCAGGAACGACAAACGAAACCTCGGCCCCGGCGGAGCGAGTGGCGAACGGGTTCGGAACACTGGTTTCAAACGTACCGCGTTTGACCTTGAAGGTGGCCCCGCGTCGCATGCCGGTAAACTGCACGTAGCCGGCCACGGGCTGGCCCTCGATGGTGACGGTGGCCGACGTAGCGGTGCGTTGTTCCGTGTCGAGCGAAAAGCCGGCGGTGCCCGGCCCGGACGTCATTTTGATCGAAATATTGACGCCGTTTTCACGCTGGCCGAACTTGTCGTACACGATCAGCCAGCCCGTACTGAGCAGGTCGTCGTCGGACGGGTCGACCGGCAACGCAACGCTGCCGCCGTCCAGGCCGGTCAGAATCGTGTACGGGCCGGCGTCGTCGGCAATCGAGCGGATTCGGTGTTCGACAAAGTTGCCGGCCTGCCTGATGATGAAGATCATGCGGCCGGCAATGGCCTCGGAAACCGTGCCCTGATGCACGCCACTGACAACGGAAAGTGCGATATCTGCCTGCAGCGTCGTGAGGTCAGACGGCCGCACGACATCGACCGTGTAGGTCAGATCGCCGGGCAGGTACGGGATGTTGATGATTGTGTTTGCCATCAGACGGGCCTCACTGTGACTGATTGCGGTGTTCCGCCGTTCAGTGCTTTCGAAAACGTCGCTTCGTTTCTCTGCCAGAATCCAACCGTCGGAGTGTTCGCCCCGCCTGACGGAAACCACGGAGCCTGAATTGGTATCGCGTCGGAGCCTGTCGGCAACCAGAGCCCTGACAGGTTCAGCCTGTCAGTCCACGACGCGTCAACTTCCGTCGGGTCGACCGCAGCGCCGCTGACCTTCTCTACAGAGACCAGAGCTGTGTCGTTTTCGGTTTCGTAGTCGCAGAACAGGCATGGAGAATTCGTAGCCGACAGGGAGAAGGCGGCTCCCCACGGAATCAAGTACATCTCTAAAGTGCTGCCGGGCTCCACCGGGAAACGGAATTTGCACATTACTTCCAGTGTCGATCGGTCGTAGGCAATCTCGGAATAGTTGGGCAGATTGACACTGAGCGGAAAACCGGAGGCATCTCCCGGTGGGTCGGTAGGATCGATCGTCACGACGCCGCTGATGTCTGTGCCATTGAGAAACACCTGATATTCCGAAGGGGGCAGCATGCCGCCTTTCATCGTCACACCGCTGGTCGTCTGGATTCTTCGCCAGAGGTGAGTCTGCAGCGCGATACCAGTTAAGGCAGTCGGGCTCAGGTAACAGTCCGGCGAAAGCGTTCTGTACGTTCGCGGGTCTCGACCCTCACTGAAAAGCCAGCTCAGTGGATTGAACGGTGTCGAGGTATTGATTTCAGACGTGAAGGTGACGGCTGGCGAAAGATCGTCAGCATTCGCCAGATCTCGCGTCCAGGACACTGCCCAATCCATCGACAGGCTGAGATAGCCCGGCGGCCGCGTTGTCCAACCGAGAGCGTCGGTAAACATTGGAACGCCGAACTGGGGAACGCTGCAGCATTGCATCGGGTAAATCATGCGGGCGTCCTTTCCGTCATGGCTTTACACTGGCCGAAAAACCAGTAGTGACCGGCGATGAATTTCGCGAAGCCAGGTGTGTCGACCGGGTATTCCTTGTTTTCGTCGTGATTCCAGACGTCGAGCTCCCAGTCGAGTTCTTCGAATTCTTCGGTGGCGTCGTTCCACTGCAGCGGTGTTGCCTTGGCCTGCTTCGCACCGGTCTTGAAGTTGGTAGCCTTGTCCAGCTTGGCGTTCAGAATCACAGCGTAGACGGGGTAGCGGGAATTCATCCGCGATGCCTGAGACACGGCGCGAGGACTCACCTCGCGGCCTGCGTTCAGCACTTGCCGGTGTACGTCTCGCATCTGCCGTTCGAGTGACGGCCCGATCAGTTTTCCGCTGGTCATCCCGGTTTCACTCCCGGCAAAATAGAGTAATCCTTCGGTGCGTACCGCTTCGATGTGATGTAGTCGACCGTGTCGGGGGCCGGGTTGTCGAGAACAGCTCCGGTCGCCGGGTCCAGCGGTACGGGTTCGGAAGGTTCGCCGCCGTTTCCGGAAAACTTGATCGGCCGCTTGCGCGTAGTGCCGTCGTCGTCGTAGAGCTCATTGAAGCCGGCGTTCAGCAGCTTCCCGTCGTGGTCGTCGCGGTAGTCAATGCGCAGTTCGTACTTAAACGCGAAGTAGTCTGTTCCGTTGCGGCTGCGCTGCGTGGAAATGAAGTCTGACGGCAGTACGAACCGAGCCTGTTCGGCGGGAATCAGGTGGTTGTACTTTTCGACGATGATCGGAGCGCCGCTTTTGCTGTCGACCAGTTCGTTGATGTACGTCGGCAGTTGTGCCAGGTTAACGGAGATCGTGTAGCCGATGGTCTGCCGTTCGGCTTCGTCAATCAGCGGGTCGCCGGCTGCATTCAGCAGGGCATTGTCTTCGATGTCTTTATAAATCGGAATGGAACGAATCCCGGCGATGGGTTCCACGACCGGCAGGTCGTTCAGCGGGTTCGTGTCCTTGCCTGGCTCGCCCTTCGATGCGTCTGAGTGTTCGTTGGTGTAGGTCGCCGAGAATTTATAGAAGCCGCCTTCCAGGTGCTCGCACTTGGTGCCGTCACAGTACGCCAGCCAGACGAACGGATGCAGCGAGCCTTCCACGGGCAGCTGTCCGATGTAGGCTGACACCACGACCTCCGGCAGAACCTCGATCCAGTTCTGCGGCGGAAACGCGACTTCCAGCTGCCAGTCGTAGGTGGCCTTGTAGACGCCCTTCGACCACGAATAGCTGGAGCCGATCAGGATCGGTGAGGCTTTGATTGTGACGGCCATCAGAAGGCCTCCGCGACTTGTGGCTGATTGGCGGCCAGTGACTTCAGATAGCCTTCTGAGTTCAGAGCGGCCTTGGTCTGTTTCTTCTGCTCGCTGAGCTGCTGTTCGGCCAGCTTGTTGCGTTGGGCTCCGAAGATCGCCTTGAGCGTGTCCACCGAGTCACGGGCGAGCGTCTGCGGCAGCGAGGGCTGTTTCGTTTTCTCGGCCTCCGGATCAAGGCCGTCACTGGTTGATGTGTCGACGGCTGTGGTCGACTTCAGAGAAATGTCAGCCGAAGCGGCTTTGGCAGATTCCATAGCGGCGGCCATCGCTTCGCCGAAACCGTCTTCCAGAGAGGACGAAAGATTGCCGATTTGCGATTGCAAACCTTTTTCGGTTTCTGTCAGTGCGCGTATTGCGATCTCCGGAAGTTTTTCCGTTTCAGATCTGAACCCCTCTGTCAGAGGAGTCCATGCGATTTCCAATGACGTGCTTCCGCCGGACTTGATGAAGTCCCAGACGGCAGACATGACGGACTTAATATTCGTCCACAGATTCGTGAAGACCGTGCTTGTCCAGGACAGCAGGTCGGTAAACAACGTCGACCAGTTGTCACCGAACCATTCCAGGTATGTTGGCAGGGTAACGGTCAGCCAGTACCCCATATCGTTAAACGCTGAAATCGCGGAGAGCTGGATTTCGGCAAATGCCAACTCGGCCGCAGCGGGAGCGTTGTCCCATGCGAAGACCAGCATTGCACCCGTGATGGCAACAGCTTCGTTGACGGACTGAGTTAACCAGGTCACGGAGTCGCCGATACTCTGAGCCATGGTAATACCGCCGCTGATGACGGACTTAACCATGCCCATCGAGCCGCTGACCACCTTTTCAAGCACGATTCCGACGTTGTCTTTGAGCGTGCTCCACAATCCGGCTACGGTTTGCGATTGGGCGGCCATGCCACCGGCAAAGATGCCGGACCCAGTTGTCAGTTGCTGAAGCGCGGCGTCCATTTCAGTGAAACCGAGTTCACCGTTGCGAACCATCGCCATGAGTTCGTCGCGTGTGACGCCGAGTGTACTTTGCAAAGCGTCGTAAATCGGTACGCCGCGTTCCGCGAACTGGTTGATCTGGTCGAGCCCGAACTTGTCAGTGTTGGCTACCTTCTGGAAAATCTTCGCGAAGTCATTCAGCGGCTTTTTTGTTCCGGCGGCGATATCCCCGAGTGTTGTTAGTCTGGCCGTAATCTGATCAGCTGGAACCAAGGCACCCAGCAGCAGCCCGGTACCTTCACGAAGTTCATCGACAGGAAACGGTGTCTTTGCGGAAAAGCTGGTGATCTCTTTCGTGAGCGCCTTGCCCTGCTCCATGTCACGCAGGAGCGTGCCATACTGAACCTGCGTCTGCTCGGTGGCTATGGCAGATGCTCCACCCCAAGCGACCGCACCGGAAACCAAGGCGCCGATAGCGAGCTTGCTTCCGATGATCGACTTCATGCTGGAAGCAAATGATGACTGCATGCGACTGCCGGCATCACCAGATGTCTTTGCCAGTTTCGCCAAATCACCATTCGTTTCTGCGGACTCCTTGCCGACTTTGTCAATGCTTTTTGATGCCGCATCAGCAGCAGGTTTCAGCTTGAACAGCCGCGATGTGACAGCGCCAATAACAGGATGCAGAATGCGAGTCCGCTGATACACGACCAGGGACGCGCGGCTCAGGCCGTTCAGCGTGGCCTGGCCGACTTTGGCGGACTGTGTCCAGCGTGCCCCTGCAGCGACCGCAGAAACCGCTGACCGAGCGTATCCAGCCGCGGCCGTTGCGGCCTTGTTAATTGGCTGCGAAGCGGCTGAAGCGGAGGAACGGATCGCGTTAAACGCCTTTACGACGCTCGGAAAGTCCTGCTTGAAGTCATTCGTGAGGGTGTTCCACTTCTGCGTTTGGTGTTGCAGTTCTCGCTGAACAAGTTTTGAACTGACCGCAGATTTTGCTGCATTTGCAGTCAGTGTTCCCAGCGCACTACCGGCGGAGTGAATCGCTCCACCAAGTCTCTGAGCCACGGACTGTCCGGTGTTCATTTCACCTTTGAGCAGACTCAATTCAGATCGAGATTTGACCGAATACTGAGACATCGTTCTCAATGGGGCAGTCAGGGCACTTGTCACCGTCATCCATGCGGCTCGAACGCGTGCCGCGCCTTCCGTCTCGCGGAAAAACAGACGTTGAGGCAACGCCGCAGCCTTAATGGCTCCCCCGTACCGCTGAACAATGCTGCTGGATTCATCCAATGCACCGGTCAAAATATATTGTTTCTTTGCCGCTTCAAATGCCGCCTTGTCGGCATCGAAGGCCGCCTTCTGCATTTTGGCGGTCGCCTCTGACACTGCAGCAGAGTACGGCGTGTAGGCACCGGTGATTTCTTTGATCGCTCCACCAAGTGGGGCAAACGCGGTCCTGAGAATCTTCGTTGAAGTGGCGTTTGAAAGATTGACGTTTTCCGCGTTCAGCTGCGCGGACATCAATCGGTTCGTGGCCGCGGAGATTTCGTCCGCAGCTTTCGCTTGTGCTGCGGCCTGCTGCTTGTATCCACCGACCGACATGTTGATGGCTTGGCGCTGACGTTCCAGCGTCTCGGTCGTGCTGTTTGTCGCCTGCTGAAGTGAGGATTGATTCGCGGAAAGGGCGGCATCGAAATCCTTCGAGGCCGCTTTTGCTCCTCGAAACACCTCAAACGATCCCTGCAGCGACTGCATGCCGCTGTAAACGGTTTTCGCTGTGTTGCTGACTCCGGTCAAGGCAACAGAGGTGCCGTGAATAGCAGCCTCGACGGCTGCTACGCCACGCATTGCCGCGATTGTCGAAGCCATAGGAATGATCGACTCGATCACAGTGGGCATCTTTGCCGGCTGTGTCTGTGCCGTTTGTGCGGCGGCAGCATCTGAATCGATTGCGGAGCGAACGGGCGGAGGCACAACTCGGACGGCGGCCGCCTGCCGCATGTTTTCGGCCGCTCGCTGCGTCGCGGTTTGTATCTGACGATGAGAACTCACCAGCCGCTCGGCATGCGGCAGCATCGCCTTCAGCTGGGCGTTCTGCTGGCTGTAAATCGTATTCCCGTCACGCAGGTCGAGCATCGACTGATGCACCTGCCCAATCGACAGCAGCTGCATCTGCAGCAGGGCGTTTCCGCCCATCAGTGCTTCGCGGTTGGCTGCGTAGGCGCCACCGAGTGACTTCGCCGCGGTCAACACCTTCTGTTGAGCGTCGGCGGTGGTGATCAGTTCGCCCGAAGCGGTTTTGAGGTGCGAGACTCCGGCGGCAACGGCTTCGCTGACTTTGTCCGCACTGACGGCGGCACGCGTCATTCCCTGCGAGACATGCATCGCGTTGGAAATGCTGGCGTTGATGGTGCCTTTCAGCCGGCCAACCGACCGAATGGCAGCACTCGGATCGATGTCCAGCGGTGGCGGCGTGAGCCTCGGAGATTCGATTGAGTCCAGCCGGTCAATCGCCGGTCGCGTGTCGGCGTCGACTTTGACCGGCGGGAATGTTGGCGGCTTGACGGCTCGCAGTTGGTCTTCGGCCGGGGCCGTGTTGACGTCGAAGGTCGACGGCGTGAGCCTCGGAGACTCGATCTGCGGCGGCTTCACGCCCTCAAACGTCTGGCCGATCTGCCGGGCGCTGTCACCCAGACTGCGCATGGACACCAGCTGCGTG
>JAGQQE010000171.1 GCA_020426345.1 Planctomycetaceae bacterium | reverse complement strand
CGATTCCAGGCCCAGGTGCCACTTACCAACGATGGCCGTTCGGTAGCCGGCCTTCTTTGCGTGAGACGGCAGCAGTTCAATTTCAGGCGAAAGATAGCCCCAACTGTTTTCGGGATGGGTTCGGATGACTCCCGGAACACCAACAACGTCCTGATATCGACCGCTCAGCAATGCGGCTCTTGATGGCGAACACACCGGACAGTTCGCATACCCATTGGAAAACTGCATACCCGCCGAAAACAGTGCATTCAGATGCGGCGTTCTCATATCGGTCGAACCACAGCACTGCAAATCTGCGTACCCCAAATCATCCGCCAGAATCACCAGCAGGTTAGGGCGGTCAGCAGCGATGACACGGGACGACAACGAGAAGCCAATGGCGCATGCCAGCAGAATTGTGGAAGCCATGGACGGCAGGATCCTGTCCATCAGATACTTTCTCCCCAGATTGATCACCACTCGAACGGACGACGCTGCTGCATATGGTGACGGAATACGGGCTCCAGGAAAACCAATACGTCCAGCACAACGTTTGCAACTCAGGCAGCATCAACTCAGGCAACATCAGTCAATGCAGATGGCCCGGGCCAAAATCCCCTGGAATGGCCCTGGTGCAGAAGTTGACATCAACGTGGTGGGAGTCTTCAGGGTCGCTTTCGTTTGGTTGCATCCCTGTCAGCGGAGGACTCACTGACATGATCCGGTCAGTCTGATCCGGAATTTGGTAATGACGAGGCATGTCATGGCAGGACGCGGAGGCGTTGCGGCGCCGCAGGTAATAAATTCGTCAACGCTGAAAAACTTCCGACGCTGTCTGAATGTATTCGCCAAGTGGAATTCATTTCCGATCCTGAATTTCAAAAGCAGCACATCGATTCAATCCAACGGTTCATTGGCCGGTCGAATTTGGCTGTGAAAAGAGAATACGATGGCGACATTGCCGAAGCGAAACCTTGGGTCGAGTTCGCTACGAATCGTGTAAGCGAGAGTCGATGTCTTTCCTGCGGCTCAACTGAACTTCTTGATCAGGCAACAGCAGACGGAATCTTTGTTCCGAGTCACGGACACTTTCAAATACGATGGATTGGCCTGTGCAGCCGAGAATATCTGGACTGGTTCTACACTCCGGAAGGCCTTCGGATTGCGGACGGATAGTGACGAAGTCTGGATTTCTGCAGCACGATGTGTGGCCGTTGTGCCACAGGCTGTCCTGGCGTTGGCGAGATAAGGAACGTCACGTTTACAATGTGGTGACAACTCACTGACACACATCGTCCCATCCTGGAGATGCAGGTCCCATGCGATTGATAGTCCGCTTATTGATGACCGCTTGTTTGTTTGTATCGGCAGTCGTTCAGGGTGCTGATGCGTTGCGAGTGGGCGTTGCTGAAACCGATATCACGCCGCCAATTGGCTTTCCGATGGCAGGCTACTATCACGAACGGTTGGCCGAAGGCTCGATCGATCCGCTGAAGGCGAAGGCGATTGTCTTTCGAGACGGCGACAAGGCCGCAGCGGTTGTTGTGTGCGATCTGATTGGCATTGCCACCGACCTGTCCCGCGAAGTGCGGCGGCGTACCAGCGAAGCGACCGGCATTCCGGCAGAACACATCGTCATTGCAGCTACGCATTCGCACACTGCGCCCGACTATATGAAGGAGCTGTATCTGTACCTTGGCAAAGAAGAGCAGGAGCCGCTGCGAGCCGAATATATTGAAGAGCTGATTACCGGACCGGTCGATGCGATCACGCGAGCGTACGCCGGCGCGAAGCCTTCACTGCTCACGACGGGCTCGGCATTGCAACAGACTCCCGTCGCCTTCAATCGCCGATTCGTCATGCGTGACGGCAGCGTGAAGACGTGGCAACGTCTGTCGAATTCGGAAGTCGTCCGGGCAGCCGGGCCGATCGATCCGAACATCGGTCTGCTGGCTGTTCGCGATTCCGAAGACGGTGCGGTGCGAGGCGTCTTCAGCAACTTCGCTCTGCACCTGGATACCGTGGGAGGGATGCGGTGGAGTGCTGACTACCCGTTCTTCATTGAACGTACGCTTCGCGGTTCGCTTGGGCCGGATGTCATTTCCATCTTCGGCACGGGTTGCTGCGGTGACATTAATCATGTCGATCCTTCAAGCCCCGATCGCAACAAAGCGGACTTCATTGGGAATTCCATCGGGAACTCGATCGACACGCAAATCGCATCACTTTCGCCGGTGGAAGACACACGACTGTCCGTGCAGTCGCGAGTGGTTCAGTTGCCTCTTCAGGATGTTTCACAACAGGAAGCTGAGCGGGCTGTGGAGATCGTTCAGCTGGCCAAACGCGGCGGAAAGGTCGACTTCTTCGACCACGTGACGTCCTACAAACAGGTTATCCTCGACCAGTTTCTGCATCGCGAACCTTTTGTGAAGGCGACCGACCACATCACCTGGGGACTCAGCCGTTCGCTCGCGGGCATCGGACCGACCATTCCCGTCGACGTGACTGTGATCACGATCGGGCACGACGTTGCAATTGTGTGCCTGCCGGGCGAAGTGTTTGTGGAACTGGGACTGGCTATCAAGCAGGCGTCTCCCTTTAGCACGACCATGATCGTCGAGCTGTCGAACGCGGTGGAAACAATTTACATCCCGCATCGCGCGGCCTACGCCGGCGGCAGTTATGAAGTCACCAATTCTGCTCTGCAGCCGGGAGGCGGCGAGATGCTCGTCCAGACCGCCCTCGAACTGCTGCATCAGGCAGCATCAACGTCCGCATCCGAGAGCCAATAAGGCGAGCGGCGGGGGTCAACCCGCTGATTGCGTGATGCCTGGGCCTCAGTGGACAACCTCATTTTGTGAGCCGAACTCTCTGATGTCGGGTTCTTAAGGCTGGCAGATACCGTGGCAGCGGTACTTGCTTCCGATAGATCAATCGCGCGGGCTGCTTGATGCCGAATTGTCCCCGTGACAAATCGACCGGGGCCGTCGGCAATCTCGGAACACGCTTCGATCGCCAGCATTTTGGCATGACCGTCGATGCCGCATTCGGGGACGGCGATGGGCTTCCGCTGCCGCAGCGTCACACTGGCGTCGATGTCACGAGATTGTGACGATGATGATGTCCCTCTGCGATCCAGCCCGGAGGGCTTGCAGAAATTAGCCGGCGGTCAGCGCAGCGCCACCGCCGGTCCCGAGCCCCGAATCGCCCGCATCCTGAAGGGATGCCAGAACACGGTATCGGAGGTTTTCATGTGCACGTTTCTCAGCCTGCCCGTCAACATCATCTTCAGAACGAAACATCGAAATCCATGGATCGTTGACGGCTGGATTGAACGATTTCACGAATACATCGGCGGAACCATTCGAGCACTCGATGGTGTTCCTGAATCCGTCGGTGGCATTGTCGATCACGTTTAACTGCTGGTCGGATTGAAGTCCACTCACTGACGGTCGGATTTCATGCGTGAAATGAAGAAGAGCACGGCTCAGACAGCTTCCGGTGGTGCGCCGCTCGGCGGCGACCACCGGCTAATTTCTGATGTCCCTCCGGGACGAATCACAGGAGGTCGCAACAAATCATCAGCAATCGCCAATTGCTGATATTCGTCCCATATGCCGTGTTCGTGGAACAGTATCGTTTCTGCATCAACGCTCTCGACCACGACCGAACCCTGACCTTCGCCGTTGCAGACACCTTTGCTGGTGCCTGATGAAGCCTTGAATACCAGAGAGTTTACAATCGACAGTCGTTTCCAAACTGAATTCAGGATCAAATGCAACTTCCCTGTTCACTCTCCGATCACTTTCACCAGAACACGTTTGTCCCTGCGACCATCGAACTCGCCGTAGAAGATTTGTTCCCACGGGCCAAAGTCCAGCTTCCCTTCGGTGATGGCGACGACGACTTCGCGGCCCATGATCTGTCGTTTCATATGAGCGTCGGCATTGTCTTCTCCGGTTCGGTTGTGAGCATATCGCTGAGGTGAGGCGTCGAAGGGTGCGAGACCTTCCAGCCATTTCTTGTAGTCCTCGTGGAGACCTGATTCGTCATCGTTGATAAAGACAGATGCCGTAATGTGCATTGCATTGACCAGGCAAAGTCCTTCCTGAATTCCGCTCCTGCGTACGATTTGTTCGATCGTGGCTGTGATGTTTTGAAAGCCCATTCGGGCGTTGACGTTGAATGTCAGATATTCAGTGTGGGATTTCATGGCTGGTCTGTCCGGGAAAGTGAAACAGTGGATTCTGATTCCTCGAACGTTACCAGAGGCGGTCTGTCCTGGGGTGTCTGAAGACAGGAAAACAGGATCGGTCGTCCAACCGCGAATGGCTTCTCATCCGGATTCTGGGCGGGTGGACGGTGATCGCAGAGACGTTCTGCCGCCGGGATCTGCGTCGTCTGGTTGAAAACACTCGGTTTTTTACGTGATTCCTGAGATCAGAAGAAAATTCTGCAGAATCTTCCAGGGATTTCTCATGCCCGCCGAATAGCTACCTCGTGATGCGAGATGTGGGCTCGCGGATCAATCGTGTGGTCCCCCGGTGAGGAGAAGAGAGATGCTGAAGAAACTGGTTGTTGGCGCTATGGCAATGGGTCTGGCAACAGGAATGTTGTTCGGGACCGATTCGTTCAGCTACTTGAGGACATTTGGTAAGAATGTCCGGACGGCTGTGAAGTCTGAAATCACGCCGGAATTCGAGCTGGCTCGAATTCGCGACGAGGTCGATAATCTGCTGCCCGAAATTCGTCGTCATATGACGGTTGTTGCCGAGCAGTCGGTGGATGTCAAAGACATGGAGCGATCTCTGGCGGATAAAGAGTCAAATCTGACTCGTCAGAAGGATGCGATTCTTGCGTTGCGGAGCGATCTGGAGAGTGGTTCCAGCAAGTTTACCTACAAGGCGGTTTCGTACACCCGCGGCGAAGTCGAGGCGGATCTTTCACACCGTTTTGAAAGCTACCGATCTGCAGAAGATTCGATCAAACGAGATCGTCAGATCCTGACCGCTCAGAAGGATACGCTTCGTGCGAATCAGCAGAAGCTGGATACGATGCTGAGCAAGAAACAGGATTTGGTTGTCAAAGTCGCTCAGCTGGAAGCCCGACTGAAGCAGGTTCAGGCTGCAGAAGCGGTCAACTGTATTGAAATTGACGACTCGAAGCTGGCTCGTGTTGAGCAGTTGATTAAGGACGTCAATCGTCAGTTGGACGTGCGAGAATCGATGCTGGAAACAGAGGGGCACATAATGGGGCGAATTCCGGTAGAAGATGACTCCCCGGTTGTGGATGCGGATGTGCTGAATGAGATTGATGCTCATTTCGGACTGGCATCTGATGCAAACGTCGCGGAAGCGGGTTCAGACACCTCGATCTGAATCTGACACCAGATGGATGAAGTGCCAGCGCTGGGCAGCATGAATTTCAATCTGCTCTCCCATTTGCTGGAAGGGGATGCATCGAAGTCCAGTTTCTGGCTTGGTTGCTGATGACCGGGATCACACGACGCTCCGGGTTCGACATGGCTCGGGCCCGGAGCTTTTCTTTCGAGCGTGGTAGAGTACTACAATGCTTTCAGGCGTACTCAGAATTCCAAATCCGCTTCCGAAGTCATGGTTCGCGGAGACTTGTGTGCCGATGGCGTTTCCAGACGCTGTTGATTCACGCAGACAATCATCAACGACACTCCCGACCTCGACATTAAAAGCTGATCCTGTGTGGCAAAGTGAATGCGAACGATATGTGTTATGGATCGATGGCGTCGGGGCCTGGCAGTTGTGCATGGGTGGCCAGTTCCTGATTGGCGGTCCGACGCTCGAACATCAGGCGGCTGATATCTGTTTGCTCGCAAACCTGTCCCGCCAACATGCGACTTTAAAGAGAATTCGCGAAGACTGGTTCATCCAGCCCCATGCTGCGACCGTTGTTTCAGGTCGAACGATCACCGATCAGACGTTGCTGAAGACTGGTGACCAGATCAAACTGGCGGAAAGAGTGCGACTGGGGTTTCGAATCCCCAGTATTCTGAGCGGTTCGGCTGTGATCGACTTCGAAAGTTCTCATCGCCCAACGCAGTCCGTCAATGGTATCATCCTGATGACGGACACGTGTCTGCTGGGGCCACGGAGAGATCATCATGTCTGCTGCCCGGACTGGGGAGATCTGGTGGTGCTGTTTCGGCAGGACGGCCAGCTTCGATGTCGATCGAAACTACCACTCAAGGTGAATGACGTTCAAATCCGGGACTCGGCCCCATTGCAGGACGGAGCAATCGTTTCCTGCGAAGACCTGAGATTTCGGATCGAGAAAATGAAAGACGGAAACGGACCTTCGGGCAGGTCCACATAAACTAAAACGCAGGCTTAAATCTGCGGGCCGAGTTTGTCGTGTGTTTTGTGATTGAAGAACTCGGCGACTGTAAGCACTGAAGACTGCAGGAACAGGATCATGAAGTTCACCTTTGCACCAGAATCCAGACCGCTTGATGGGTATACCATCAAACGCGCGATCCATCGTGGTGGTTTTGGCGAGGTGTACTATGCGTTGAGTGATGCCGGCAAAGAAGTTGCGCTGAAGCTGCTGAACAACAATCTCGATGTCGAACTGCGAGGGGTGTCGCAGTGTCTGAATCTGAAGCATCCCAACCTGGTCACGATCTTTGATATTCGTCAGGATTCGGACAAAGACCACTGGATTGTGATGGAATATGTCGGCGGTCGAGGCTTGTACGAAGTGATGACCGATTATCCTGCCGGGATGCCGCTGCCGGATGTCCTGAGGTGGCTGGAGGGGATCACAGCCGGGCTGAGTTTTTTGCATGATCGCGGCATCGTGCATCGCGATCTGAAGCCAGCGAACGTGTTTTCGGAAAACGGCGTCGTAAAGATTGGCGACGTTGGGTTGTCAAAGTATATCTCTGAAAGTCGCCGCAGCGCGCAAACGCAGAGCGTTGGTACCGTCTATTACATGGCCCCCGAAGTGGCGCGAGGGCGATATGGTCGTGAGGTCGACGTTTATGCCATCGGGGTCATGCTGGTTGAAATGCTGACCGGGCACGTCCCATTCGATGGTCAGACGACCGCTGAGATTCTGATGAAGCACTTGACGGCAGATCCCGATCTGACGCCACTGCCGGTGTCACTGCGTCCTGTGATCGCGGCAGCTCTGGAAAAGGATCCCGAAAAGCGAATCGCGGATGTAGACCGTCTGTTTCAACAGTTCCGCGAAGCAGCCGGGGAAGCGGCCTCGCGGGAAGTTGCAAAGACGCTGGACCCCGCCAGTGATCGCGTCGCAACGCCGAATGCCGGTCCTAAACAACGACTGCAGTCGGCGTTGAGTCGTGGAAAAAACGCTCGTGAACGCTCGTTGACCGGAATGGCCGAAACATGGCAGCCTATGCAGCGTTTCTGGAACGACAGAGTTCCGGCACCTGCAAAATGGGTCATCTGCGGTGCACTGTTTCTCTTGATTCTTGAGTCTGGTGTTCTGCGGCCAGTCGCGGCCGGAGGCCTTGTCGGCGGCATCGCCTGGATGGGCTGGCGCATAACCAAACGTGTGTTTGGACTCGACAACGCTTTCGACACGGGTGAAGTCAGTCGACAGGCTGCTCACGCTGGTCCGCAGTACGCTGCAACGATGGTTCCGAATGCTTCTGCTGATGCGTCAGCCATCTCCGGACGTCCAGCTCAGTATGCTGATGCTCGCCGTCCTCAGGCGACCGTTCCACAGCCGCAGGTTGCTGCGGTCAGGACGTACACGCCAAAGACGTCGCGGCAAATTCCGGCCAGACAAAAGACCAGCGACATTACAACGTCGATGTCTGTTGCCATGCTGGCTGTCTTTCTGGTGACCGTTGCGATTCACTTTGTCTCCGATCTCCTTCCTCAAACAGTGCATGTTGTCTACTTTGGGTTAGTAACGTTGCTCGCTGCCTGGACGCTGATCATTCCCTCAAAAATCTGGGAAGGTCGGACGGGTGACGGAATTGTCCGTCGAATGCTGCTGGGAGGAACTGGCCTGGCTGTCGGGGCATTTGCGTGGATGTTGAAAGAATTCCTGATGCTGTCAGATGATGGGCTGCTTCATTCGGGCGAGGTAGGTCAGGTCTACGCGGGACGAGTTGGCGGCATTCATTTGATTACTGAAGGTGGGCTTCCGACTCTGGCAGGATTCATGGCGTTCTTTGGATTGCTGTTCGCTATCCGTCGGTGGTGGTGGCAGGCTGACAGTTTCCGAAAAGCTCGCTTCCGGGTCTCATCAGCGTTGGTGACGCTGGTTCTGGGGGCAATCCTGACGTCGGTTCTTCCGTTTCCGGATGGGTTGGGAGCGACGTGGGCACTGGCCATCTCTGCTGTGGTTCAATTGTCCGCAGGCTGGACGCCACAGGAAGATCGCCGACTTATACCTGCCACTGAGTCGACAAAGACGGCTCCGGTACTTGCTGCCGTTCGTCATCCTGTGTGTGCGGAGTAACTGCTTTGATTGTCCAGACCGCAATGAGCAGAGTTGAGCAGACGGAAAGAATCCGGGTGACGGAAAGGTTGAGGGACTAATGCTGGGTATATTCGTGCTGGGAACATTCGAAATCCTGCTGCTGGCTGGTATCGCCTGTCTTGTCCTGACCGCGAAATCGACCTGCCGATCCAATCCTCGCGCAGCGCCGACTCTGGTTCGATCCGGTATTCTTGTGGTTTCGGGCATCGTCATATTTCTGGCGGTTGTCAGGTTCAAATCCGATCGGCGTGAAATCATCCCGCAAAACCGGGCAGAGATTGCCGCTGCAGACTTGCAGGAATCCATCACGGAGCTCGAACAGGCCCGCGAAAAACTTCACCAGCAGGTGCATGGTACAATCGAATTGCCAGAGCCTTTTTCCCCGCCGACTGTCCCCGAGGTTCCTCTGGTCCCGGGTGCTGCCGTGGGCCACAACGAGGTCGATCAAACGGCTGATACTTTGCCTGTCGAACCAAGTGTCAAAGCGGAAGAAGAATCTGCCTCAGTGGGCAGGCTGACATTGCCGAATGGTGATGTCATCCTTCTGGATCTGTCAGAAGGCGTCATCCAGGACTTGATTCGTCAGTCAGGCGGTGATGCTGTCCAGTCTCTGGCAGAAGATCTGCCGGAAGGAATTCAGCGCATTTACAGGTTGGTGCCCCTGACAACTTCAGGGCCAGGGCTTCTGCCTGCGGGTAGTTCCACAAAGCAACCATTGAAAGTCGTAGAAGGGATTCGCACCGTGGCCGACGCCGTGCGTTATGCGATCGTTACCGGTCGTGATGATGCGGCCAATCGCTCTGTGTCAAACGCTGCTGCCGCGCTGCTTGCCGAAAAACCGGCAGACTCGACAGACTCGACAGACGCGACAAGCTCGACAGACGCGACAGGCTCGGAGGTATTGACGTCGAAGTCACAGGTCGGTGAACTCCTGCCTGACTGGGTTAATAATCCGGACGGCGGTAGGCTTGTTGTGGAAACACAGTTTCATCCATCAGAGGAAGACGATCAGGAACTCCTGCTCAGTGAAATCGACAATTCGCTTCTGGGTCACTTAAAGGAACGCCACAATCAATGGCTTGCGGTACACCATGCTGGCAGGCTGCCTGTTCGATTCTCTCTGACACCGGAGACAGCCCGGCAGTGCATTGTGGCTCGGGTGGAGCAGAGTGAGGTTCTTGAAACAAGCGCAGGACCTCAGTCGATGATTCGCACGATCGCTTTGGTTGAGTTTCCTGAAGCGGTGGACAAACAAGCTTTCGACTTGATTCGAAAGGCCGTTCAGCGTGAGCGGATGTTTCTTGTGGTTCTGGTCACAATTCTGATTGGTTTGTCTGTTCTGACGGGAGGAATCTTTGTCAGGACTGGCATTGCTGCAGGAAAAGCTCGAAAGGTCATGGCACTTGCCGGACTGGCATTAACGACGTTACCGCTTGCTTTGGTTGCTGTTGCAACCATTGGAACAACGATCCAGGGAGACCCCGTGGAAGTGCCCTGGGAGCCAGAGCATGCGACCATTGATCTTGCACCAGGAACGAAGCCGGAGAAGAACAGGAAGGACAGCTCTGTTACGGTGAGTGCCAGAGCGGGCGCCTCCGGGGCCAGCTTAACGATCAATAAATCGTGGTAGGCATCTCAAGCAACGCAGCAGAAGTCAAACGGACATCCTGCGGACCGGCTCGGCGATTCTCCGGAGTCCCGCTCCGGGGAAGCAGGGCGAATCGTGGATTTGAAATGGCGTGTATCAGCTCTGCTGATGAAAGCAACGAACGACCATCTCGATACTTAAAACGGAGCGGGGCCGTCGTCCTCGTTGTAAAATGAACCGCCGACAAAGTCGTCATCGTCCTGAGCGGGCTGTGCAGAGCCACCACCTGAAAGGACCTGGAAGTTTGTTGCTTCCGCGCTCAGGAAGAATTTGACTTCGCTTTGAGGGTCACGCTGCCACTTTCTGCCGTTCAGACGGTAACTCACGCTGACCTCGTCACCGACGTTCAGTGTATCTGCTCGATCACATCCGTCCTGGACGAGTTCCAGTGGAATGTAGTTGGTGAAACGGCCGTTGTTTTGCTCCAGAACGATGAGTCGTTTGCGGAATCCCTTCTGGCCGTAGGTTTTGGTTTCTTCGATCAGGTGAACTTTGCCCGTGACGGTTGGGTCTGCCATTTCAATATCTCTTGTCAATCAGAACTGTGGTTCGGCCTGAAATTCGCCGAGAAACTACTGGTCCGGTGGCGAATGCTAGGCCGTGAGCTGCGTGCCTTCAAGCTGTCGTGTCCGTTACCAGTCGATGTCTATGGATTCCTCCATCCAGTACTTTCAATTCTTGCCAGTTCTGAGTGGATATCCGTGCCCTGGTAGAACGAAAACCATCCCCTGAGTTGGCGTACCTCGCCCGGAGGGCAATCTTCAAACTTTGGATCGGAGTGAAGGCAGGGGCAGGGAGCATTGCCCCAGGCACGGTGAATGGGATCCCAGGCACTAATGATCCATCGTGTGCTGTCAGCGGATCCAGCGATTGCGTACCCGTTCACAAACAGCTTGTTGTCATTGGTCTGCGCGTCGAAGCCTTCAACGGCTTTGAGCATTACGCAGTTTTGAACTCGTAAATCGGTGAGTGTGTCTTTCGTGCCATTCTTCAGCCACATCGACATTTGAAGATGGTCCTTCCGGGGAACGACCCTGGTGCCAAATTCTATTCCATCACCTGTGGTAACTTCTCCACTGTCGGACCTTTGTCGACTGATTGCGAGTGACGGCATTCGTCGTCTGAACTCGAATGCACCGTCTTTGCTGACGGACCATTCCAGTTGTTCGAGCCTGATTCCCTGTTTCGTCCAGATGGTGTCAATGTGCGTATGTGCCAGGTAGGTCAGCCCCAGGTTCGACCAGATGGCTTCCGGAACATCCAGAACAGCATAGCTGTGCTCATCCCATGGGCAGAAGACGCTGAGTTTCGTTTCCCGCTGAGGGTCAATGGCTCCGTCCAGGAAGCCGATTCTTGGATGACGCCCACCGGGGTAGGGAAGAACAAACAATTTGTCTGTTGGCCGAACAGGCCGGTTTCTGCGATGGATCCCGAACTGCTTTAGTTTGTCAGACAACTCCGCTTCTGACAGGCCCGTGACTTCGCTGGCCTCTCTTGATTCGAAGCGATGGTACCAGATCATATTCTGCAACCATTGCTTAAGTTGGTCGTCGTGTGAACAAACACGCGTTTGTCCATTGGTATCAGCGTTCGTTTTCGCCGCAGGTTTTTCTGTCACGCGAGCGTTGCTCTGCTGGTCCCCGGCGAGGCAGACAGAGAATGATGCCATGATTGCAGGAAGTGTGATGCGCTGTACGGCATTCAAAATCCGGGAGTTCTTCAGGGACATCATGGCAGTGTCTTTCGCAGACCCGTCAAAACAAAAAAAGCCTCGAACGACTTGTCCGAGGCTTCATATTAACTCACAAGCGATGTTCATGACACCTTGGAGCTATTCTTAGTGAATAGAACATCCGGCGACATGACACACGTTTTCTGCAAGGACCGCTACCAAATCTGAATGCGTTGTTCTTTTGGCTTGAACAACTTATCACCGGGTTTTACCTGGAATGCCTCGTAGAACGCATCCAGATTGGAAACAGGTCCATTGGCTCGGAATGCTGACGGCGAATGCGGGTCGACGACAAGCCGGCGGACAAGCTCTTCTTCCCTGTACTTTCGCCGCCAGATTTGTGACCAGCCAAGGAAGAACCTCTGATTGGCTGTGTATCCATCCATTTCAGGGCCGGGTTTATTTCCCAGTGACATTCGATAGGCCTTGAAGGCGATCGCCATGCCGCTCAGGTCAGCGATGTTCTCGCCCAGTGTTAATGCACCGTTGACGTTCTTTCCCGGCAGCGCTTCGTAGCCCTGATACTGATCGACAAGAGCTTTGGTTAGTTTTTCGAACGCTGCTTTGTCTTCATCGGTCCACCAGTTTTCCAGGTTACCGTCGCCATCGTACTTGCTGCCCTGGTCGTCGAATCCGTGGCTGATTTCGTGTCCGATGACGGCTCCGATGCCACCGTAATTGACGGCATCTTCTGCTTTCGGATCAAAGAACGGTGGCTGCAGAATGGCAGCCGGGAAGACAATCTCATTTTTGCCGGGGTTGTAGTAGGCGTTGACGGTCTGTGGCGTCATTCCCCATTCTTTTCGATCGACAGGCTGACCAAGCTTGTTGATCATTCGATTGTGCTCAAACTGAGCTGATCGAAACATGTTGCCAATCAGGTCGTCTTCTCGAATCTCCAGTTTGCTGTAGTCGCGCCATTCATCCGGGTAGCCGATTTTCGGCGTGATTTTGTGAAGTTTTTCAAGCGCTTTTTGTTTTGTGGCATCGGTCATCCACGTGAGTTCAT
>JAGQQE010000170.1 GCA_020426345.1 Planctomycetaceae bacterium | reverse complement strand
AATCCCAGCTTACGGCAATTTCTGCCGCAGCCGGGACTCGCCAGCAAATTCTGCCACAGGTGACCGTCGGGCACTGAACCGAATTCCAGTCGGTTGAGCCAACCGGCCCGGCATTTTGCCGAATCGCAAAGGACCGACTACACCTCGTCAAGCAGTTCCACCGCCGCAAACTTCCGGCCTTCCAGCATTTCAAGACTCGCGCCGCCTCCGGTGCTGACGTGAGAGACTTTATCCGCAAACCCCAACTGCTGTATCGCGGCGGCACTGTCTCCACCGCCGATGATGCTGATTGCCTCACTATTCGCAATGGCCTCTGCCACTGCGCGAGTGCCTTCGTCAAAAGGAGGAAGTTCGAATACGCCCATGGGGCCGTTCCAAACCACTGTCTTTGCCGTGGAAACCAGGTCCGCATACATCTTTGCAGTTTCGGGTCCGATATCCAGCCCCTCGAAAGCATCGTCGATTTCACCAGCCTTTACCACCTGCTTATTGCAATCGCTGCTGAAGTCGTCCCCGCAATGCGTGTCCACAGGAAGAACCAGTTTGTCACCACCAGATGCGATCAGCTGCCCGGCAAGTTCAACTTTATCTTTTTCGATGAAGCTCTTGCCGACCTTTCCCCCTTTGGCGAGAGAAAATGTGTACGCCATAGCCCCGCCAATTAACACTTTGTCGCAGATGTTCAGCAGGTTCTGGATGACATTGATTTTGTCAGAGACTTTTTTGCCGCCTACGATCGCGACAAATGGCCGTCCGGGACTGGAGATCGCGTCAGAAAGGTACTGCACTTCTTTTTGAACCAGAAATCCAACGACGCGCGGCTTGCCTTCCATTGCTCCTGGAACCGCAACCATCGAAGCATCCGTGCGGTGACACGTACCAAAGGCGTCATTGCAGTAGATGTCACCAAAAGCAGCCAGCTTGCTCGCGAAATCGATATCGCCCTTCTTTTCACCTTTCTGGAACCGAAGGTTCTCCAGCACGACGACGTCACCGGGCTGCATCGCAGCCACTTTGGCCGTCGCATCATCGCCAACGGTGTCGGAAGCAAAAGTGACGGGCCTTTCGAGCAAAGCCGCCAGCACGTCGGCCGCCGGCTTCAGACTTTCCTTCGAATTGTCAGCTCCGGGTTCAGGCCGCCCCAGGTGACTCATCAGAATAACGCTGCCACCCCTGTCAAGCACAGACTGAATCGAAGGCAGCGCCATTCGAACGCGCCGGTCATCGGTGACCTGGCAGTTGTCATCCAGCGGCACATTGAAATCGACTCGCATTAACACCTTTTTCCCTGCCACATCGACGTCAGCGATAGACTTCTTAGCCATGATTCCTTTTCTTTCTCACCTGATGAATCAACCAAACGGACGACAAATGTCACTCACAGAGACTTGTACAGTATCCCGGATTCCTTCCGCTGCCCCGTGGCTGAAAGTCCGGCAACGAACGACCTTGCTTATCGGCCAGGGTTTAAACGTCGCTGGTTCCGTAACCCCCAGGCATGCCCCTCTGAATGACGCACCACACTAGCGAATTGACCTGAATGCTCCCAGCAACAGCCGCGGTTTCCAATCCCTGCGAAACACGCTTCGCCATCCACTTTCTCATCGTCCGCTAACCGAACAGCCTGTTGAAAAACGGGAATGGCTCGAGCTGGAGACGTGAAAACGCGACGGTTCCCAGTCGTCCTGGGTGCCTGTCGCGGTTTTTCAACGGACAGCTAATCCGTTGCGATGGCAAAAACACAAAGAATAGCAAGCCACACAAGACCCAGCGCGTGCCAGCACCAGGCAGCAAAAACAACCCCCCAGTTGTATTCGTGGTCGTAACAATCGGCGTAGGCACAAAGTGTCACCCAGAGCAGCACCGACTGAGCGACCAGAAAATGCATGGCATGCAGCGCCGTGAACATGAACACAAACCCGTGAACATTGGTCTGCGTCTGGCGAAAATCGTTGACACCGGCGGCAAACGCCCACAAACCATACGACTGGACTCCGACAAACACGGTCGCAAATCCCATCGCACACAAGAGGGAACGTCGGAATGGTTCCTGGCGTTCAAGACGAACATGATAAACCGCCATGTGCAGCATCCAGCTGCCACACACCAAAGCTGCCGTACCAAATTGAAAGGCAGCCGGCAAAGTCAATCGATTCGATGGAACCGGCTTGCCATTCCACCACACCAGTAACAGCGCTAAACCTGCTCCGGCAGTCGCCTGCATTGCCGTTGCGGGAAAGAATCGCCTCGCGAGCGCCGCGCGCGTCTGCTTCCAGGCCAGTGCCGCTGGAACGTTGTGTGCCGCCTCAGAACCGTCCGGAGAAACCATCCCGCGCCGTCCGTCAATCAGAATTCCAGCGCGTCAAGATCGTTGACCAGTTGCTCCATCTCGCCACGATGGGCTTTCTTCAGTCCAACACTGGTGCCAACAGCTTCCCGGCCAGCCAGAATGAGTTCCGTGTCGCGTTCCCGAACAGCCGCTTCGATTGCAGATTCGCCGGAATCGCCGCCGAACAATGCCGTCAAATCAATTTTCAAACCACCCACTTCTCCGTCTGCGCCGGCGATGGCAGGTGTCTTGTGTTGTGGAAAAATGATGGCGTTCTCCGGACAGACGCGACTACATGCCGGGCACCCCTTCTTGCAGTTGTCCTGCTCCTCGACGAGGATGCGGTCCAGCTGATCGACGCCGTACACACCAAATAAACAGAAGTCGATGCACTCCATGCAGTTCGTACATCGACTGTAATCGATCACCGGATACCATCGCCTCGAAGTGTCTTCGGGCAATGCAGCCTTGTCATTATGAGTCGCTGCGCCGGTATCCAACGCGCGCCGCGCTTCCAGCATTCGTTCTGGTTCAAGATAACGCTGCAGCTGCGTCTGGTCCGGGCTCCCCTGAATCCAGGACATCAACTGAACCAGAGGTTCCCCGTTTTCGGCGGCAATCCGCCGGATTTCGCTGACGAAGTCATCCGCGGATTCCGAGGCTCGCAGATCAACCGTGTACAGTCGTCGATCCGGCACCTTCACGCTTCCGATGGCATGGGGACGCGATGAAGACTCTGACGATTCGTCATCTTCTTCACCATCATCGCCTTTCAGCAGCGTTGTCCCTTCCTGGCCATGGACTCCCGCACGATCCAGTGTCCATCGAGAAGCCCGTTCATACAGCCAGCTGAGCACCACCAGGTGTCCCGGCACAGAACGCAGGTACAGGAATCCCGTATGATTCTGCGGCATGTCGTACAAGTGCGGCACCAGCGACACATCAATGTCGGGCTCCGCAATCAGTGCTGTCGCAATGTCTTCTTCCAGCTGCCGCTTAGCCGGATTGCGACCCTGCGCCTGTGAAATGACGACGGTCAGTTTCTTGGCTGCCATAATGCAAACCGTTCCCAGAGAGTTCGCTTTTCGTTCGTTGGATTCATCGATACCAGAGCCGAGCTTCTGCTGAAGTCCGTTGCCGCAGTAAATTGCCCGGATCGCCGGAACCCCTGTCCATCATTGACATGGCATTCGAAGACTACGACATCTGGCCCTTAATTCGCCGCTGCGTATCGTTCCAGCCCGACTCCAGCACCTCAACGTACTGTTCTGCCGTGATTAAAGAACCGTTGGGGCGAAAAGTGTAGAGCCAGCCATCACCATAACAGTCGACATTAATGCCCGACGGGTCATTCAGAAGTGCCGGATTGAATTCAACCACGGTACCAGCACACGGCGGAAACATCGATGAAACGGCCTTCGAACTTTCGATTTCGCCAATCTCCAGTTTTTCAGGCACCAGTGTACCAGGATCGACGGACCATTCCAGAAAATAGACGTCCTGAAGCAATCTCACCGAGTACGCCGTAAACCCAACCCGGTAAATGCCGCCACCGAGAGCCTGCAGCCAGAGGTGGCGGGTACAGTATTGGCGATCGACCGGAATCAGAGCCTTGTACTGGCCCATCATAAAGTGCAGTGAATCAGACATTCGCTCATTTTCTCAGTCAAACCCAACCCCGGAAAAACCTGACGAAACGCTGTCGAACCCGAGCTGCCTTCGCTGTGTCGTGCTGTTGCCCGGTGTCGTCGCATTATGACGACATCGGTTGCGAATTTTGAGTGATCAGCGAACGACCGACGCTTGCCGCTTGAAGATTCCGGGCAAACACTGTTATCTTTCAACTTCATCCCACGCGCAAGTGGCGAAATCGGCAGACGCGCCAGCTTGAGGGGCTGGTGGTAGCAATACCGTGCAGGTTCAAGTCCTGTCTTGCGCAGTTTCGGACCAACTGAAAACCCCGTTGAGTGTCCAACTCATCGGGGTTTTTGCTTTTCCCAGGGACCACACCCCCACCAAAGAATTCGGGCACCAGACAATTCGGGGCACCAGACAATTCGGGGCACCAAAGAATTCGGGGCGAAGGCACCACGCTTCGCAGCTGGCTTTTCAACAGGCAGTTCGCTCAGGGCGATGCAACGAGTTCCGTCGAAGCATGTGACCTCAATTTCCCGTGTGAGCGACGGCGGCCCAGCAGGCAGCACACCAGGCTCGCCATGAAAAACGTCGATGGTTCTGGTACGGCCGAAATACTGACAGAACCCAGCGTGAAGTCAGCCGACGCATTGGTGGTGTTGTCTCCCAGAAACAGAAAGTTGGAGCCTGTGTACGGCGGGATCCCTACTGCACTGTAGTTGCGCAGGGAACCGCTCAACACAAGAGCACTGTCGCCAAACAGAGCATAAGTGTTGCCCAGGATCGAAAGGCTCCAGGCAACTTCGGCGGCAGTCGTATCGAAGTTCGCGGATTCCGCATGGGTGAAAAGTGGCGATGCTGACTGCGCCCAAACCTGATCTTGCCAGAATCCAAGTTCGATGCCCATCCCGTCATCCGCCAGTACAATTGCGCTGAATCCCGCTCGGTCCGCACTCGTATGACTTTCCGCATGGATCTGAAGCTCAAAGTCGAGCGAAAATCCACTGTTCCTGTCGAGTGACGGAAATCCGGGATTCTTCAGTGTTCCCAACAGATTCCGGTTGCTGTATCCGGCCGCCACAGCATCCGACGTTGTTAACCGAACCCCCGTCCCAGCCACCACACTTTGCGTTACAAGACCGCTGGCTGCATACGTCAGCCATGCCTGATCCTGAGGAAGCTGCATCGTGGCGTCGTCATAGAGTACGATTCCAGCCCGGCAACTGCTGGCAAACGCCAGGTAAACGGCAGCAGCAAGCAAAGCACGAAACGGTTGGGCACCGTGACTGAAACAACGACAACGGAACATAAGCTGAACACCCATCTACCAGGCCCTCGTTCGTCAGCCCTGCGTCAGGCTGAACAGGCGCAGGTTAACCCCTGGAGCGACTCGTTTGTAAGCTTTGTCTCGTTTTTTTGTCATCATCCAAAGTAATCAGCCGCCGTTGCGCAACCAGCGGAAAGGTGCCCACCCCGGAGGCGGTCAACAACGGACAGAATCGCAGAAAAGTCGGGTGTCTCGCACAGGCATTGCACAGAGACTACACTCGTTATCCACGCAGCAGCCGCTTGCTCCCACCGATTCTGAATGGGGCCGCCATGAATCCCGTTTCTCTGCAACAACTTCAAATCAACCGACGTCAGTTTTTCGGTGATGGATCGCTTCGCATGGGTACTGTAGCCCTCGCGATGTCCGGCCGTGGCAGTCTGGCAGGGCAGCCAAAACCCAGCGAAGACGCTGCACCGGCTGCAGTCCATCCGCCACTTCCCGGGTTTCCGCATTTCACACCCAAAGCGAAGTCGATCATCTATCTTCATATGAATGGCGGTCCGTCTCAGCTGGATACCTGGGACTATAAACCATCCCTGCAGGATCATTTTGACCAGGACTTACCGGACAGCATCCGTCAGGGACAGCGAATCACCACGATGACCAGCGGCCAGTCCCGTCTTCCAGTCGCACCATCACTCTTCCAGTTCGCCCGACATGGTCAATGCGGAATGTGGGTGAGTGAACTATTGCCGCACACAGCGACGGTGGTCGACGATATTGCTCTGGTTCGAACCGTCCACACAAACGCGATCAACCATGATCCCGCCTGCACCTTTGTAACGACAGGCAGTGAAGTGCCAGGCAAGCCGAGCATCGGAGCCTGGCTCTCTTACGGTCTTGGAAGTGAAAGCAACAATCTGCCGGCCTTTGTTGTACTGACTCCGCAATGGTCGTCAAAGAATGCTGCACAGGCCCTGTTTACTCGCATGTGGAGCAGTGGTTTTCTGCCCTCCAGATACACTGGTGTGGCCCTCCGAAGTGTCGGAGATCCCGTCCTGTATATCGACAACCCTCCGGGTGTGGATGCCAGAAGTCGTCGCGCCATGCTGGATACAGCCGGGCAGTTGAATCAGAAGACGCTCCAGCGATTCGGGGACCCGGAAACACTGACGCGAATCGCGCAGTACGAAATGGCATTTCGAATGCAGAGCAGCGTGCCTGAACTGGTTGATCTCTCTGGTGAGACCAGAGATACGCTCGACATGTACGGCCCCGAAGTCCTGAAGCCTGGTTCCTTTGCCGCCAGTGCGTTGCTGGCACGACGGATGGTTGAGCGTGGTGTCAGAGTCGTGCAGGTACTGCATCGCGGGTGGGATCAGCACGGATCACTGCCCAGCGAAATTCGCCACCAGTGCCAGGATGTTGACCAACCCTGCGCAGCACTCCTGAAAGACCTGAAACAGCGAGGACTGCTGGAAGACACATTAGTTGTCTGGGGTGGAGAATTCGGTCGGACCGTTTATTCACAGGGAACATTGACAAAAACCAACTACGGCCGTGACCATCATCCACGCTGCTTCAGTATGTGGCTTGCGGGAGGTGGTATACAGGGCGGAGTTGTCTATGGGGAAACCGACGACTTCAGTTACAACATCGTGGACCGACCCTGCCATGTTAATGATCTGAACGCGACTATCCTGCATTGCCTGGGCATCGACCACGAACGTTTCAGTTTCCGCTATCAGGGTCTTGATCAGCGACTGACAGGGGTGGAACCACAACAGGTCATCAAAGATCTCCTGTCCGTTTAACGGCTACTGAACCCTGGTGAGCGTTCGTCTGCAGGCTCCGGTCGATCTGCCTGACTTTTCATCTTCTGAAGTAAAGTGTGTTGTCCATGATTCTGCGCAAGTCTCTGTTTAGTCTCGCTGTGATTTTCTTATCAACCAGCACTTTGCGAGCTGACGAGATTCGACACTCGTTCTTTGTCGCGGGCCCAACATTCACAGGCATCATTGAAGAAGATGGATCCACCGGCTGGGATTCCGGCCAGCCCGGCGCGCGAGATGGTTTCGTTCTGCCGAATGGCAACTTCCTGATTGCCTGGGCCAAAGAGGTGAAGGAATTGACTTCTGACCAGACAGTCGTCTTTCATTACCGGCTTTCGGACGCCAATCAGGAAATCGGAACCGCGGTTCGACTGGCGAACGGCAACACCATGATCACAGAACTCGGCGCCAGGCCAAGGCTGATGGAAGTCACCACTGATGGATCGGTAGCGATCGAAGTGCCGCTGCAACCGGAAACCGACAACGCACACATGCAGACTCGAATGGCCCGCAAACTGGCCAATGGCAACTATCTGGTACCGCACCTGCTTGCGTTCAAAGTCAAAGAATACACGCCCGAGGGAAAAATCGTCCGAACCATTGCGACAGACCTGGAGGAACTCGGCGGCCGCGCGGCAGAGAACTGGCCGTTCACCGCCATCCTGCTGGACAACAACCAGGTGCTCGTCAACCTGACCCACGGCAACAAAACAGTGATCTTCAACCATGACGGAACAGTGGCATGGAAGATCGGAAACGAGGACTTTGACCGCATGCCCTTCGATGATCCCTGCGGAGCACAGCGGCTACCCAACGGGAACATCGTCATCTGCAGTTATCACGCGCAGAAAGGAATTAAGGTCTTCGAAGTAACGCCGGAGAAAAAGATTGTCTGGACCTACGAAGGCCCGCATCGAGCCCATGAGATTCAGGTGCTGACAACGAATGGCAAGCGGCTCCCTGCCCCACCACAAAAATAGCCGCACCCCGAAGTCTCCCGGAAACGGTGGTTCGTTTCTCTCAGCCCACGAAAGCCCGGATTGCGAGACCTGGATGTGGCCATTCTGATACAGGTTGTTTGCCGTCAGCGGCATCCTGCAACGAATCGGCAGTACAGCCTGTTGAAGAACGGGACCGGCTCAAGCAGGAGACATTAAAACACGATGGTTTCCAGTCCGCCTGCGTGCCTGTCTCGGTTTGTCAACGGACAGATAAGCTAAGGACGTCTGGTTCAGAGCTCCTTCCCTTACAGCTCCAACAGACTCCACAGTTCTTTTTGACAAAGA
This sequence comes from Planctomycetaceae bacterium, assembly GCA_020426345.1. Classification (GTDB taxonomy): domain Bacteria; phylum Planctomycetota; class Planctomycetia; order Planctomycetales; family Planctomycetaceae; genus F1-80-MAGs062. Next base: position 4,531 of record JAGQQE010000170.1, on the reverse strand, counting down.
CTATGAATGAAAAGCCTGCCAGTCTTTCAGATCGTGCGAAGCCTGATTCTGCTCGTTGTGGTTATGCTCCTCATCCATCATTTTCCGGCAGTCGACCAGACCGATCAACTGGCCGACCTTGACGTGCAGTTCACGACGAATGAAAAAGGGGTGGTCGAAAGTATCACTCTGCCCCGAGGTTGGGATGACGAGAAATCGTTCCATACGATCTCTAAACTGAACTCGGTCACTCATGTCGATCTGTCAGGCGTTGACCCGACGGACCATTTGATTAAGCGTCTCACAGAATTGTCAGGCCTTCAAAGAATCACCTGGCGCGAGTCGGCAATGACGCGGCGGCAAATTTTGATGCTGGCCTCAGGTTCGCTCGAATCCCTTGACCTCAGTTATTCGAACGGCGAAGAACTTTCACTCGATCTACTCAACGGTTTCCCCTCTCTGCGACACCTGTCGCTGGAAGGATGTGAATGGACGGCCCAGGGAGATGCCTCTGTGATAGGGACGCTCAAAGAACTTGAAACGTTGAACCTATGTTATTCGCGGATTTCAACTTCCATTGTTCCTCACATCGCAAAACTACCCCGACTGCAGCATCTCGATATTTCCGGTTGCGACCAGTTCAGCACAGCAGAAATTGAGCAACTGACGAATCCGTCTTTGAGACTGGTTCGATTTTTGGGGGTTGCAGTGGATGCCAGCGATGTGGAATCCTGGCGAGCTCAACGCAGGAAAACGGAAATCTGGTATGACCAGATGCTATCCCCGGATCTGCAGTGGCTCGGGCCTTCACGGCCGCAGGCAGGACACCAACAAGGGCGTATTCGCTCCATAGCATGCCATATCGAGGAGCCTGCAGACTTTCACATCCTGAGACATTTAGCAAAGCTTCAAACGGTGAAACTCACCGGGCCCGGGGCGGATAATGCCGTCATTCCTTACCTCCGGGATATGTCCCTTATCGTTGAACTGGACCTGACTCACAGCTCGGTCACGGCGGAAGGCATCGCACAGCTACCCGTCTTCCGTAAACTGCGATCGGCAAAACTGTCCGGAACGGCAGTGAGTGATTCCACTTTGCAGTGGCTCGCCCGGCAACCCAGTCTGGCTGAATTGGCGCTCCTCGAATGCGAATTAACAGACGAAGATCTGTCATTTCTAAGTCACATGGACCTCAGGACGATCAATCTCTCCCGAAACAACATCAGCGGTACAGGCCTAAGAAATCTGAATATGGAATCGCTGCGAAATGTGTCTCTGGCTGGATGTCCGATCACCCGTGAAGGTCTTCAGCTGCTGAAGCAATTCGAACACCTCAATGCACTCGACTTGTCGTGCATGACAATAACAGATGACGTGATCGACGCCATTTTGGCCCTTCAACCTTCGCATCTTTTGCTGCAAGACACGGACCTTTCTCACTCCGGGGCATTGCGAATTTCTCAAAGTGGACCGATCGATACCCTGGATGTCCGTGGTTCAACTTTGTCGCATGAATTATTTGAACGGCTGGGGCAAACCCAGCCAATCCACACACTCCTGATCGATGGGGAACGCTCGCTCCTGGAACTCGTCGGTTCAACTCGGGCTGCGAACAACGTTTCAACGCTTATTCTGGCAGAAGCCAGAGAGGAATCACTGACCGAGCTCTTTCGATTCAACGGGCTGCTTAACCTGGAAATGCAGGGGGCGACGATAACATCGGAATCAGCCAGAAACATGGTGCAACATCCATCGCTTAAAGGCGTCACCTTCAGGAATTGCGTTGTTGCCCCGGAAGCAAAAGCAATCCTGCAGGCAAACGTCGAAATCACTTCGCCGCGCAACTTTGGGATCGATGAACCCAGGTTTGAACGATTTGCCTACATGTTTGATTAATGAGTCTTACCCCCCCGCGTCGACCCAGCAGCCTGTTGACAACCGGGAAGGGCTCGAGCAGGAGACCTTAAAACACGATGGTTTCCAGTCGTCCTGCGTGCCTGTCCCGATTTTTCAACGGACAGCTAAAGCAGCTCCGGGCTTCTGACAGGTCATTTCGCGCCGGGGATGACGTCCATGCATCATGCTTTGATGCCAAGCATTCGATCGAGCGAGTCGCCCGTTTGATAGATCAGCGCCTCGGGGTGATGCAGATACGGATGAAAATATTCAAACGTTAAATAGCCGTCATAGCCAACCGAATCGAAGGCGGTCAGAACCGCTGGCCAGTTTGTCGTTCCGTCCAGCAGAGGTCGGAATGCTTCCAGCGAATGATCGGAGCCCTTCTTTGAGTATTCCTTCAAGTGCACATTGCGAATGCGATCGCCGAGAATGGGTATCCAGTGCTCCGGGAACTGATATTCCATGATGTTACCCGTATCGAAGTGCACCTTCACATGTTCACTGGAAAAGTGATCAACAAATGCAGCCATCTCGAACGGAGACAACAGGTAACCGTTGAAGAAAATATTCTCGATATTCAGTGACACACCCAACTTTTCGGCGCCAGGCAGCAATTTCGCAACCGCTTCTTTTGCCCGCCTGTCACAGACATCATTGGGAGTCGGATCATGATCCGCCCGCCATGGCATGTGTACGGCGCCGGGGACTACCAGAAGGTTCGTCGTACCCAGATCATGGGCTGCCTGTGTCATCAGCCCCGCGAGTTCCATTCCACGAGCACGTTCTGCCGGATCGTTGCTCGTCAACGGGTAAGGCCAGAACAGAAACGAACACAATCCGCTGACAGCAATACCAATTTCTTCGGCCATTCGTCGGATCGCGGTGAATTCCTTTGTCCCGGACTTCGGCGACAGTTCACTGTCCAGATCGTAGTTCAGTTCGATGCCGTCGAAACCAGCATCCGCCGCCAGTTCCAGGCATTGCCGCAGAGTCATTCGGTCGGGATAGGGAAACGCCCACAGGTTGATGGACTTCTTCATTTTGAACCGGCGTCCGGGAACTACATCCTGGTTTAAACTTGCCGAAGAAACAGCAGGCATCGCCGCCGCGCCGAAGGCAGCCCATGCTAACAACTGTCGTCGATGCAATGCGTCCCCGGACTGCGGTCCCGGTGAATGCGATCCGCTCTGTGCTGCAGTAGAATCCATAGTCTGTCTTTCCTGAAACGAACAAACAGTCCGACAAGTGTTCCCGACGACTGCACTTTAACGAACAAAATTGTCCTGCGTTACCGCGCGATGGCAATGAATGCCCCTGACTCACAACTACCAGCCGTTTCTTTACCTGAAGGCAGGCACTGCGAAACCGGATCAGGAAGAATCTGATTATCGTTTCCGGCGAGCCCCCGAGCCGCGGCGGCCCCTGCCTTTGCCTCGTCCACTGCTCTTTCCCCGGGATGCGAAACCCGGTGCATCAGCACCTTCGTCTTCCGGAAGCGGCTGACCAATTTGTGTCTTCAGATCTGTGATCCGATCACGCAGATGTGCGGCCCGTTCGAAGTCCAGCGATTCGGCGGCTTCCAGCATTTCGCGTTCGAGTTCAGTGATGAACTCCTGAGTCACAAATTGTGACTCTTCTGACATCCCGGCAGATTCGCGTTCAATCTTCCGGGCAGAGATTTCTTCTTCGATACCGCGACGTATCGCTTTCTGAATCGTTTCCGGTGTAATGCCGTGTTCTTCGTTGTAAGCGATCTGAAGTTTACGCCGACGGTTGGTTTCATCGATGGCACGCTGCATACTTTGAGTCACCGAATCGGCATAAAGGATCACCTCAGCATTGACGTTTCTGGCAGACCGGCCAATCGTTTGAATCAGGCTGGTTTCGCTGCGGAGAAACCCCTCCTTATCGGCATCCAGAATTGCAACCAGCGAAACTTCCGGCAGGTCTAATCCTTCCCGCAGCAGATTCACACCAATAACAACATCGTGTTTACCTTCACGCAGCTCACGCAGAATTTCCACGCGTTCAATGGCATCCAGTTCTGAGTGCAGCCATTCACACTTTAATCCCTCTTCCTTCATATAAGTGGTCAGATCTTCTGCGAGGCGTTTTGTTAAGGTTGTCACCAGCACACGTTCTTTTTTTTGAATGCGTTCCTGACATTGAATAATCAGGTGCTGAACCTGGCCACGAGCCGGAATCACATGAATGACGGGATCGACCAACCCTGTCGGCCGAATCACCTGCTCGACGACTTCGCCTTCGGTTTGCTCCAGTTCCCAGTCTGCGGGAGTCGCCGAAACCAGAACGGTTGACGATCGTTTCTGATCCCATTCTTCAAACTTCAGCGGTCGATTATCCCGCGTCATTGGAAGGCGAAATCCGTGTTCGACCAGAGTCTTCTTCCGAGCCGCATCACCCGCATACATCGCGCGAATCTGAGGAATCGTGACATGCGATTCGTCGATGAACATTAGAAAATCATCGGGAAAAAAGTCGTAAAGCGTGTACGGCGCTTCTCCTGGTTTTCGTCCGGCCAGCGCACGGCTGTAGTTTTCGATCCCCGGACAAAAGCCGGTTTCCTTCATCAGCTCAAGATCGTGACGCGTTCGCGCAGCCAAACGCTGGGCCTCCAGCAACTTGCCCTCTT
>JAGQQE010000169.1:8072-12929 GCA_020426345.1 Planctomycetaceae bacterium | reverse complement strand
TTCCGTCGGCGTTATAAACTTTGGCGTAAGTATCGGCGTTCCCGCTACGTTGGTCTTCCCAGACAACGACGTAATTGCCGGAATCGTCCATCGCCACATTGCCGCCACCGAAGGGCGTTGTGAGCTGGTTTTCCGGAGTCGAAGTATTGACCAGGGTCTCGCCACCAGCCACCGTCAGATCCAGCAGGTCGTTCCAGCTGGCTTGAAAGTCGGTGGTGAAAACTACAGAGGTTTCCAGAGCACCGGTCACATATTCCAGTTCCCAGTCACCGCCCAGATTCGCGGCCCCGGTCAGGTCTTCACTGCCGGCAACATCCGTGCCTGTGAGCTCGCTCAGCTGATCAAGCAGCGCCTGACCCGCTTCAGATTCGGCAACGTTACAGCCGTAGATCAGGATGTCGGCCTGATCCGACATCGAATACTGCCACGCGCTGATGGCTGTTCTGTAGCGATCCAGCGTGTCCAGCGAGAGAGTGGTAGATCCCAGTTGTACCTGACCATCTGTGCCGTGAGACACAATGTGCATACCGTCGATGCCGTTGTATTTCAGCAATGCGGCTGTAATCTGCGCGAGTCCATCGCGATCAGAATCAAGCACGACCAGTTCCAGTTGCCGCGATGAATCCTGCTCATTCAGCGTTTGCAGATCAGCAATCATCTGATCCATGTTGCGGACATTGCTGTCGATAAACACCAGCTCCAGCGTTTGCTGATCGACATATGCGGCTTCTGATTGCTGTTCGCCTCCTGTCGCATCAGCCTGGTCGCGGGGCGGCAGATAGCTGTCTGCCAGAACATCCAGTAGTTGCTGTTCGGACAGCTGACCACTCGCATCGGCTGAAGAAGGTGATTCAGCAACCTGAGCGACCACCGCAATCGGGCTTGCACTGAACAGAAGACGCTCTTCCAGTTGCGCAAGCCGTGGTTGCGTGGCCGCTCCACTCAATTGCTGAGTCCGACGCGCCTGATGAATGGCTCTTTCGAGCACCAGGCGTGTCTTCTGTATAATCCGTTTCATCGCGTTAACCTGCCCAGTCGTTTTCTTCAATCATGAGCAGTGCGCGCAAATGGGGGCGCGCACCGCACCCTGATGAAAAGCTAACCCATCAATCGACTGCAGCGATCAGGGACCCCTGCAAACTGAATCTGACGGTAAGAAAAACAGGGCAAAGGGCGCAGGAATTCGCGATTGTTGCGCGTGTGCATGCCGCTGGAAACCAGCACCGCAGGCAGCAAGCCACCCTGCAGGATGTCTCCAGGTCTCCCGGGGAATTTGCCCACAACAAATGACCAGCGCAAAAAAACAGACACGGAAGTGATCCGTATCTGTTTTCAGGAAATCAAGTACCGGAGGCGGGGGTCGAACAAAGTGCCTCAGACATTCGGGAAACTACTAATTCTGAAACTGGTGGCCCTCCAGGTGGCACACTTGCAGCGCATTCTGAAGCAGTGGCACGTTTCGTGGCCGAACCAAGGCACGCAGGATTCCATGCTGACGACATCCAGCGGATTAACGCGGCCATGAAGCGGGCCCAGGTGAGTCTGGTTTCGAACGAACAGGGCGCCCGGTATTTGGGCTGATGCACCCACAGCACTGGATGACAGGGACATGGATCGCCTTGCCGTTGCCGAAACGTCTCAGGCGAAGGATCTGGGCGGTCGGTGATTTTGAAGTCGCTCTGAGGCACGGAATTCCAGCTTCACTCGGTCAACCAGAGTGCGGGTTCCGTCTGCCAGCACCATTTCGGGCAGGCGAGTGCTCCAGGAGGGCTCGGACTTGTTCTGAACTGGCCATAATTGCTCGAATTCCGTTGTATCATGAGTTTACCACGGCTTAGTTGTGCCGTCACTCATTTTGACATTGGATCCCGAAACGGCGGAATTCAGTGCAATCCGAACTAATAATCCGGGCTGCCGCGGTCCGACTCAGGAACGCGGCGATTCCCACTAAGTCGCATTGGACGTGAGTTCCCCGCGTGTGATTTCGCTCGCACCCTGCCCACGGACGTGATTTCTTCGCAGCATTCTTCAACCTGTTCCACACCGATCGCCTGCACGACGCCTTGCTTCGTTGCTTCTTGATCACAAGTCTGCTGGCTTTCGTAAGTGATCCTGTATGACCTGAAATCGGGCAGCTCGGTCCTTGTCGACGTGAAAAACGACAAAACCGTAGCCAATATGTTCACACGCAGCGATGTCTGTCGTGTGCAAATCATACAGGTACCGATAATCACCCAACTCCCGCAGCATGGTTTCGTGATCCACCAGGTACCATCCCGTCGGAAACTCTTTCGTTCCAACAGAATGCCGCGTCGGCATCGCTGGTGTAACCCCCTGACTGTCGATGCCCATCCGCTGGTGATCAATCAAATGCAGGTAAGCCTTTGTGAAAACCGGGCGACGATCGGGATGCCGCTCGCACCATTCCTTCACAAACTTCAGATCCTGCCCCCAGTCCAGGTTGCTGGCATTCATGTGCGGCGATGCATTCAGCGGACCTCCGATCAGTTCGTTGAAATAGCTGTGCGAATGGGGATAGATCCACAGACTGCTCAACACTAACCAACTCGCACAAGCTGCAACCAGATGACGCAGCAGCGCCTGACTGTGACCACGGCCAGCTTTATTGCCCTGCTCGCAGCTCGGCTCAAAAACAACAAAGGTTCGGCTGATCAGCACAAACACCAGCGGAATGATCGGCAGGACATAACGCACGTGCCGGTTGAGTCCTGTTTCGGCACTGGCAGCCCCCAGGACAAGCATCACCGGCAGCAGCAAAATCAAATGATCTCGCCAGCTGCCACGCCAGGCGGACCAGCGAACAGACCCGATCGCAGCCAGTAGCAAGAGTGACCACGTCCCCAGTGGCCCTTTGATGGCCAAAGCATACAGATAGTAATACCACCAGCCATAATCTCGCCATTCACCGCGAAAATACGACGACCGCGGCCGATCAAAATCCCACTTCTGCAGATCCATCCCAATAACCATATCTTCCGGCAGAGGCACCGGAAGCACTCCCAGCCATGAATCCGCAAATCGATTACCGTGGTAATTGTGCGTCCTCCAGTTCGGGTCGTGTGTCAGAGCTTTACTGATGAATTCAAATGAATCCAGTCTTCGGAAAGATCCGTCAAACCCATACGCCAGGTTGATCACCAGCAGACACATGGCCATGCTGCCAACAGCCAGTCCGGTTTCCCGAATCATGGTTTGAATGGCAAGGCCCGGTCGATTCCCCTTCAGCCATGCACCCAAAAACTCGACGGTTCGAATCAGCACCCACAACAAAGGCAGCAAGCCAAACAGGGCCATCCAGCTGGTCTTTGTCAGCACTGTCATCCCGGCGACGACGCCCAGAATGTACGATGTCTCCAATCGCACATCACCGACCCATTTGCGAAACACAAACAGCGTCACCAGTCCCATGCAGGCCGCCTGCGCATCGCCGCTGATCAGGCAGCCATACCCAATCATCAACGGAGAAAATGTCCAGATCAACAGGCAGCCGATGCCCGCACAGCGGCCAAACAGCTGTGTACTCCACCGCCAGGCAACCCACATGCCGACCCAGATGAATGGTAAGCACCACAGTCGAGCCACTGTTAACCACAGCCAGGTCACTTCACCATTGGTGTCGATCATTGCCCGGGCAACATCCCATTCGGCTCGTCTACGAGGATCAACCGAAACGCCTCGAAACGGAACCTGAGGATCAAACGCCAGCACTGGCATTGCCGCCCACATACGGACCAGCGGTGGGTTTACTCGAAACACATCAAACGATGCATACCGCCAGTCAATAATGCCAGCCGGAAGCAGCCCGGTTTCCGTCCAGCTGAAACTGTTCCGACACGCACACCAGCCCACCAGTAACGAATGGGCAACGATGAATGCGATGGCCAACCGTTTTGAGCCGCGATGTTCGCGCGTGTCATGACAGTCGCCAGACAAACTGCTGGCGACCACTTCATCAGGCGGCTGCGAAACAATCCCGTCTTCCATTCGAGAATGAGAACCACGGCTTTGCCAGCGAGCGACGAACAAGCCGACGCTGAAAGCGATGACCGCCAGAATCAGTCCACCTCGAACATAAGCCTGATCCGGCGAAACGGACGGCCCATTGATCCAGGCAATCATCAGCAACAGTGGCACAGCAACCCAAACTGCTGTTTGAATGGGTTTTGCCAGAAAGTACTTCGTCAACGCTTCACGTTTTTCGGCAAGGGCGTTTGGGTTTCAGGGAAGCGGGTCAACTCACCGGCAGTTTCCATTTCCAGCACGGTTGTTTCAATGTACCAGGACATCTTGCCGATCAGCATCTGATCTTCTTTCGAAAATTCTGCCGTCGCTTTTTCCACAAGTTCTGAAAAGGCAATGCCTGCGTCTCCTTCCGGTACGACTTTCAGCACGGCCTCCCGAACGCGATCGTACTTCCAGCGTTTCAGTGTCTTGGTGTCTCGCAGCCCGTTCGGCGACCGACACTCAATGTTTTCATCGTAGGGGCTCTCGGGTTTTGCTGTACCGAGGCATCCTCGAAGTAACATCAGCAGTCCCAGGACCGCAACACCCGCGACGATAAAAGCCAGGTTCCGAACGGTCATGGTGCCTCCTCACAGTGCCCATTCAACCCTTCACGTGACGCCTCACATTCCATCCGCTTCACCTTTTCCAGCGTCATTTCCAGCAGTCGTCGATTGGCAGCCATCAGATCCGCCAATAACCCTGCTACCGATGTGATACCGGCCAGGACCAAAAAGACGCCTCCCAGAACCAGCGACTGGATATGGCCATCGCCGTCACCCGACATCCAGAAGATCAGAAAACGCAGAACCGGAATCGTACCGATCACTGCCA
>JAGQQE010000169.1:0-7888 GCA_020426345.1 Planctomycetaceae bacterium | reverse complement strand
TGTTTCGATGGTGTAGCTGAACCCGGTGACGACATGCATCTTGATAGCCGCTTCGCGAGTCATGGCTCGAAACCCGCTGACCGCATCTGGGATCTCTCGCCCCGCCAGCCAACTGACCGTGCGGCTGCCCAGCTTTTGTAGTTTGCGCTTCAGCCACGAACTGCGAACGTCCTCGCTCGGCCGCCGATCCCCGATCACCATGTCCGCTCGACCAGCAAGGATCGGTTCCAGCAGACGAGGAATCTCCGACGCCGGATACTGCCCGTCACCATCGGTGTTCACGATGATATCCGCCCCCATCCGCAGGCATTCATCCAGCCCGGTAGTAAACGCCGCCGCAAGCCCTCGATTGCGAGTGTGTGAAACAACTCGATTCACAGCTTTAGCTACCTTTGCCGTTCCATCAGAGCTGCCATCATCAATAACTAACAACTGCAATGGGTAGTCCATGCCTGCAGAGGCCACGCTTCGAAGCGTCTCTGGCAAGGATTTCTCCTCATTCAGACAGGGAATCTGAACCCATATTGAAGTGTGATTCTTCATTCGATTCACGAATCTCGAAAGAAAGCCATCCGCTGAAAAGATACCGAAAACAAACCTTTCGACACTGATCACCCCAAACCTCTTCATTGGCTGCGTTCGAAGGGGATCACTGCCTTTGAAAAAGCTGCGTCGGCGTCCTCGTCCCGAACGGCTAAAGTTGCACCAGCAATGTTGCTTCAGATGGCGTCAGTTTCTGCGGTCTTCGACCTGGATCATCCTGCAATGATGATCGACTATGAACCTTGTCCCTTTTCCGCTGGCCTTCCATTGCACTCCCATTGGCCAGAACGATTTGAGATTTGAGTGCGATTCCGAATCCGACCACGTAAATCGTTTGAGCCGCAGTGTTTCCTGTGTCGACCTCCAAAACGATGCTCACGTGGCCAGGAAATGCCAGGCGAAGGCAGCTCACGAATCCATTTATCGTTCTCGTCGGTCGACCCTATTCCAGAGCACTCTCAAAAGTCAATGTTTGCGACGTTGCCGTCTTTTCGATTTCCCAGCCAGCGAAACACGACTGAATCGATTTCATAGCTCACAGCCCGTGCAGATCCGTCGCAAAACGCGAGAAAACATCCCTGGCTATGAGCACTTCCAAAGCTGCGTTCCGCAACGAAATCAGAATCCATTGCCGGAGTTTCTATCGACCAACGAGCCAAATCAAGATCCACACCAGAGTACAGTGACTGGTCATAGCCTCGATCGAATGCAGCCGAGTAGCCCAAAGTGCTTACATACTTTTCACCAGCCAGAATTGTATTCGATGTCCCGTCGGTAATGTCCCCTGGCCGGGCTCCGCCTCGGAGCCAACTTACGCCGCTTGCCTTTGTAACATCAGTCCAGATGTAGGCTGGGTCGTCACCCTCTGCAAGAGTCGCTGGGCCGATCGAAGTCCGGGTGAGAAAGTCTCCTTCATTGATCGCGTAATCTGTTCGAACAACGTAAGAAGGTGCGTTGGCGTTTCGATAAGCCCAACGTCTGGACGGCGGTCCCTTTTGAGAGCACGGTCGGGAGGGACATTTCATCAGCAGCAACGGTGTTTCACATAGCGTCTTCAAGGATTCACGGCGAAGCGCAGGATCACTGTCACTCCCCAACTGCCAAGTGCTTGCTTGATCAAGGTCGGGTAAAAGTTGATAAATCCATCCGCCCGGTTGTGATCTCCCTGCGGCACGACCATTTTCGCCAACCCAGCCAAAACCCCATCCATTGCCGGGGAATTGCTGATGTCTTTCGACAAAATTCAATGAGGCAATTGCAACCTGGCGGAGGTTGTTCCGGCAATGCGCTTTACGGGCAGATTCCCGAGCCATTTGCACGGCAGGGATTATCAACGCGAATAGGATTCCGATGACCGTTACAACGACCAGCAGCTCTACGATTGTAAAACCTCGGCGTACGCGGCACCTGGCAGACAAGGATTTGAACTGGTGCGGCATTTCAGAGCTCATTGATCTGTGCGGTCTGCCTTGACTAATTAATCGTGGCATGAGACTGCCTCTCGTTGTAGTTGATGAGTCACCGCCAGAACTGTTTTCTGTTGCACCAATGCCTTTTCCAACAGTCGACGATTGGCAGCAGGATGGTGCGGAATCAAGGCCAATTTGAACAATAACATATTAGAGACGACTAAGGTTCTTCCGGAAGGAAGCAATTGAATATTCCGGGCGCCGTTCCCGTGCTGCCAGAGTCAATACCCAGTGTCTGGATGAAAATGAATCCGGGAACGGATTCTGGCAATCTGGCGAATATCGATTGGAAAGTCTCCACTTCACTCAAATCCGGGACCCGACTGATAGGTTTCACAGGGCACTGGAGTCCGCAGGCCACAGGTCCGGAAAGTCAATTCTTTCTTCCGCTTGAAGCTCCGCCGAAAGTAAAGCCGCCTCTTGTTCTGAAACATGAACCATCAAGAGGGAATCCCCAATTCGATCGTCAATTGCCATCCGCCGCAGGTAGTCAAACTCCCGCATCGTATTTCGCCCGTAATAGGAGCTCAAGCTGACCGCATACCAACCGGGAGCAGGCCCCCGGACCCCATCCGCATTTCTGTACTGAGGACGACCGGGAAGGAATGGCGGAGCCTCCGTGTTCTTAATCCCCAAATCTGCCGGGTTATAAGTACACGGCCCAATCAGAAACAATGCGTCGCGTTCCGGATGACTTTTCTGCCATGCCAACAAACGAAAGTAGTCCTGCCTCCAGTCGATGTTGCTGCCCATAAGCCACTTGTGTCCATTCTTAGAGCCACCCGCGAACTCGTTGAAGTATGAAATGTAGCTGCTTCCGTGCGCAATCACAGATACGCATTGACATCCGATCATTAAAGTCATCACCGACGGCACCCAGGCAAATCGGTTTGCTAGGTGAGCGATTCGCGCAATAAGAATGTACAAAAACGGATAGCATGGCAGTACGTATCGTAAGTGCCGATTAAAAGCAGTTTCCGAGCTGACAAGGAGAAACGTCAGAATTGCAGGGGTCAACAGCAAAACGGTCTCACGCAATTCCGGTAACTTCGTTCCACCGGACGATCCTGGAGATTCCCGTTTCGCGAGAAGTGGATTAGCGGCCTGACAGACGATCAGTGCAAATGCACAAATCCCCAACAATAGTGTTGAGACAGGTTCTTTGACCAGCAACGCGATGACGTAATAATACCACCACCCGCCGTCCTTCCATTCTCCCATCAAGTAACTTTCGGAGTTCGCCACAGAATCAAAGCTCTGCATCTGCAGGTCTATTCCCAGAACGTATTCAATGGGCAATGGAACAGGAAAGTGCCCTGCAAGGCTCTGGGAGAATCGATTTGAAACCGTGCGAATCTTGTCATTCGAGCCAATATGGGACGACGAACTGAGCGCCATAGAGCCAAATGGAATTTGGCCGAGTGGAGTAAATGATCTTTCGAATCCGAATGTGATATTGATGATAAGAACTGCGATGACAGCGGCCGCTGTCAGGTGTTGTGCGTCGCGCCAAAGCCACTTCAAGGCCCCACCCCCGGAACGTCGCCAGACAGGCAGCACTAGAATCGCCGTTACAGGGAAGACGGGTATCCATGTGAACTTCGAGAGCAAAGCGAGCCCGGCAGCTCCCCCACACAAAGCAGCATTGTCTATAGTGGAATGTAGAAGCCACTTGCGGAAGGTATAGAGGGCCAAAACGCCAGTTGCTGCAGCGGCGGCATCCGGCGTTACCAGACTTCCGTGCCCGAGCAGCATTGGCGACAAAGCTGCCGCGATTCCGGTAAGTAGCACGGCACCTTTACTGTGGTGAAGTTCTCGGGCCCACTTCATGCAGATGCCAATCAGCAACAACGGAAAGACCAGGCAAACAAACCGCGAAGCAAAAAAAAGCAATCGCACTCGGTCGGAATTTGAATGAATCAGAATGTCGCCCAATTCAAATTCCGGTCGATCTGCGCCGTACGGAAGTCCTGAATAGTCCGATCGCAGGTCCGAGGCAATTACAAGAGCTGGAATGCTGGCAAGCATCCTCATCAGCGGTGGATTGACTTTGTAGACGTCAAATCGACCATATTTCCAGATCGACAATCCGCCAACCAAATGACCGGGCTCGTCTATCGTCGGTGAATTTGCGGCACATGAAAAAATTGCAAACAGCGCATACACGGACAGGCATGCAAACATCAGCGACGAATACGAGAATCTATCGATTAGAGTACTTCGCCACTCGGACATCCTCGGCCTTTCTACTCCGTATTTCCTGAACCTGTCGCGTGTTCAGTCGTCAACGAACGGCTCCTGCGCCTGGATTCACTGACGGCGCTTATTGTGGAAATTCTGTCGCATTGCGGACCCCGAAACCAAAAGTACACCCGCAATCGACAGTAGAGAGTACCAATCTTTTTGCATGAGCTGATCGGTATCCGCCCAGTCACGCTGGATGGCGACGACGTTGCCAGTAGAGCAGCGCAGCGAATGCTCCCGCCACCAATATTACCCGGGCACCCACTGACCACGAACCTGATTCAGTCTGGTGGTGATTTCTGGGAGTAATCAATGCACCATTGGATGCGACGACTTTGATGCTTTCTCCCGGTTTGCCTACTGCCATGCCGGGTTGGAGGAAATCCTTCGGCGGCTGGAATAGATCCTCCGGAAACGAGGTAACCCTTTCCCAGTCAATCACTTCAACCGACTTCTGTGTCTGTTTATGGTGAATCAGGCTCCAGGATTGAGGTACCCATTCATTTGCGGTTCGCGAATAAGTGACATCGTACTCTGTCACCATGGCGCCGATGGGCCGTCCCATTTCTTCGGTGAGAAAGGTCGACTCCATTCGTACGACATTGAGGCCGTAATCGGGATCAAAATAGAATCGGGTCAGAAGTCTTTGTCCCTCTCTTACAAGTATAGGCAAGCCTTCCGTTGAAGTCTCCCACTTCCATTCGGGACCAGTAAGCGGTGTCTCTCTGTCGGTATTTACAAAATCAGGGCCGGTGAAAACACCGAGCATCCAGAAAAGCGGCCCTTCTGCGAACGTTTGAATTGCAGGTCCTCGGCGCGTAAGTTCGGAAAGGTCAATGACTTTGCCATGCTTAGACTGCAGGAGTTGCAGAATGTGGCCACGCTCACCGTCGAACATCGTCACTTTATGGCGAGGCTCCGTAGTTCCAGTGTTGAAGTTGAGAATCGCACCGCGAAATTCATGCCGAAACCGTCCGCGCTCTAAGTCAATCGTGTAATCGGATGTCGCCTCTGAAATAAGGTCTTCGGCCTTCTTCGAGATCCTTTCACTTTCCAGTTCATTTGCCTCTACTGCAATGCGCTGAGATTCAACTGTTCGCAGTGTACAGCGAAACAGACCAGTTGTTGCGCGACGCATTTTGATTGCCTCAAGAACCTGCATATGGTCCGCAGAGGATGATGGCATCAAATGCGTGAGCACCACGACAGCGAAGAACGCAGTCCTCAACCTTAGAGTCATTCGGAAGGCTCCTTACCAGTGGGAGATGATCTCGAAAGCCTGCAAACGACCGCAAGCTTCAATGTGGTGGAAAGCGGAGTTTCTTTCCCGAAGACCATTACGTCGACAGGGACTTGTAGTAACTCTGTCCGCGGTTTTGTGGACGTTATCTGAAATTGCAGCCTGTATATTCCGGGCTTTATCATTTCGTGGCTTAGTAATTCAATTCCGTCATTGTTGGGCTGAATCGCAACCTGCAGTAACCTGCCGCTGAGCTTTTCGGTATCCAATCGAAGCGCAACGTGAAAGGGTTTCGCAACATTGGGCTCAAACGGCTGGAGGACCCTCGTAGGAGGATCCAGTCTGAGAAGCGGTTTCAGGGTGATCGCCACGGGGATCTCAACATCCTCGACGACGCCCGCGACGGTCTTTGATGAGAAGAGAAACTTCATCCGATCGAGACTGTCGAGCTCCTCTGCTTGCAACTCTGCAGGTTGAATGCGGCAGCTTATTTTCCAGCTCCCCGGGCCCGGGGCATTAAGTCCATCACGTACGACAACCGGGAAGACGCCAGACAACCGACTGAGCACCTTCAGCTCACAGACGGACTCAGCAGCACTGACCTCACAAGTGACTGCTTCCGGCTCGCCACCAGCCGAGAATTCGCCTAATTGTAAACTGCGATCAGGGCTCCACACAGGAATGTTTACACTCCCCGTCGGCGTCAATAAGAGGGAATTTGTGCCACTATCCGTGAGGAATTCTCCAGAAATTCGAATCCAGGTTCGGTAATTGACAACCCCCTTGCTGTAATCGGTTTGAAGGGCATTTCCCGGAAGCCTGTTCGGGTCAACGCGAACGCTTAGATCGACTGAACCGCCGGCTGGTATCACCATTGCGTCCGCGGTCGCTGACGTGCAACCGCACCCCGGATGGATCGAGTTTATCTTGGCCGAAGTCAGGCCTTGATTCAGTATCTGCACTGAAGCACTGAAGTACTGTGAGTCCGGTTCCGGTTTCAAAAGCGGAGCTTCCTCCAACACCTTCACGAGCGGCAACTCTTTGGAAGCCGAATCAATTGAAACCTCTTGCTGGGCTAGCCTACGTCCGAAATACTTGTCCCAATCGCAGAACAAAATGCTGGCGCCACTGACGGCGACTCCTGCAATGACAAACTTGATATAACTGGCATTATGCACCGATATACTCCCGGTTGCCTACAGAACGAATTCCGGAGACATAAGTGACAGCATGTGAGTCCGTCTTATGTAGTCCAGGGAGCTGTGAAGGGTTAACTCCGGGCGAAAATGCCCACTGGAGACTCTTCGCCGAACGGCTGTGCAGGATCGGTTATTGAAGAATTGGAGAGATATGCGCTGCCGATTGATTGGCACTGACAAATGGGCTGCTGCTCGTAATAAGGCAGCACGGCGAGTCATACCCGACCGAGCTCCAACGCGTTCCCATTGACCGGCTGGCAAAAATAGGGCAAGCAGAATGCCAACGACCGCCAGTAGTTCAACCCGCGTGAAATGCGGCTTCGGCAGGGTAGGCTTTTGCAAGCTGCGATGGCGTTCATGATTCGTCTTCAGGCGCCCTGGCAATCGATCGCTGCATTCAAGGTCATTCACTGTCACCCTCGGCAGTCATGTGCAAACCCTAGTGTAAAGAACGGGAGGACAGGAGAGTATTGTTCGCAACCAAGCATTAAGGTAACCCGGGAGGTTTGCATGTCAACACTCGCTTCACAAGTGTTTGCAGAATCGGCGATCCTACTTAGGATAGTTGGCGGACTAACATTGGGATAGACTGTACAGGTTCCACTCAGCAACCCGGTTTTGTAGATTTCTTTGGCTGCCAACAGCGCCATCAACCGATCCACAGTCCTGGCATTCCGTTGCCGGGTCGCACGGCGGAGTAGATTCCTCCTGAATCTGAACTGCGTCTACCGTTGGAACACATCACATCACATCACCACACCGGCAGAAACACAGCACAGCAGCGATGAGAGAAATGGCCGAACAGGTAAACTGCCGCCATTTCGATCATGATGCTGATCCATACCACAATACGCAGCGGCGTCTGCTGATGGGCGGTAGTTGTGGAGAGTTCGGGTACAACCATTACCAGAGCCTAATCTCTAGTTGCCACAAAATCGACAATCGAAGGAATGTCATTCTGCGCAGTCCAAGCCATTGGGCGATCTCCGCGATGTGGACGTTGATCCGAGATCACAGTCCCTTTTGAAACCGCTAGCGCAAATGAATCATTGGCCTGCCGAATTACTTTAAGGCCCGTGAGAGGATCACGTACTCCCGTTTATCACACCAGGGTTTGCATCATGAGTGTTGGGGGTGGCATGTGGATAGCAATGAACGTGTGGGCTGCCATGGATCGCTGAGCAACTGGATTA
>JAGQQE010000016.1 GCA_020426345.1 Planctomycetaceae bacterium | reverse complement strand
CACGCTTCGGGTTTCTTTGTGGCACAGTGTTGCAACGCACTTGTTGGAATCAGGCAGCGATATTCGAACGGTGCAGGTCGTGAAGAACTATGGTCGCGAAACAATATGTCAGACCCACTTGTGCTGAGTACCCTTCGGGCCGGTTCGGCAATTGGGGACAGACACCTCGCTTGACTTAGCCTCCCCGTTGGGTCGGGTTAAACGAGCGGCAGGCATAGTTCTGGAATGGAACGGACATATGCTCTGGCACGACGGCGACGGATGGTCAGGGCGGTTCATCCCTCGCTCACGCTTCGGGTTTCTTTTTGACATGTGCGGGGTGATGTCTCTCGCAAAGACGCCAGGGCGCAAAGGCCGGACAACAATTCTGGGGGAACTTGAGGGGGTCCAGACGGATGCCTCGAGCCTGCAGTTATTCTTCTGGCGTTTTGTCTTCGCGCCTTGGCGACTTTGCGTGCTCGCTCTCCGGTCCCTTGCTGACGCATCGGGTTTCCCGCTGGGCCGGTCTCACGGCGGTGCTGCCGGTTCCCAGTTTGAGCTGTCTCTCGCTCACGCTTCGCGGTTCATGCCTGAGTTCACCTCTCGTTCATGTTTCGGGGTTCCTTTCGTGTCGTTTTTTGCAGCGGCCTGCTGAAAGACGAAAAGGGTACCGGCACCTGTCAGGCATGTCCCCGGTAACGCCGATAGCAGCACCACCATGATTTATTTGCACATCCGACAACAAAAGCCTCGGGGCATTCAGAGCCTGCAATAAGGCACTCGTCTGATGCATCAAAAATGAAGAATTATTGAAAATTCTTATCAGGAAACCGGAAAACCCACGCTAAAAGGCCGGTACGTCTTCTGGTCGCGCCGTGTCAGTGGACTATCATTCGGTCTGTTCACTGATCGAGACCATCCACTCATTCCGTTCAACCCGGGCGTTCAGAACCGTCTGACCGAACATCGAGACCTATGAGTACCGCCGCCGCCGTTCGTCGTCCGGAATCGACCCAGCCTCCCGTACCGCCGCTGAAGACTGCGGATTCTGACGCCGCCAAAGGTGTCGCACTGGGATTGCTGGCAGCCGTCGGATATTCCGTAGCGAATCTGGCCTTGCGTCAACTGGCGAAAGGGCAGGGCGGTTTCTTCTGGGATGTCTGGATATCCGGAATGAAGGCACTGCCGACTTTTCTTGCTGCGGCTGTGCTGCTGGCGATGAATATTTCGAAGGGCAGAACAACTTTCCCGGCATGGTCTGCCTTTCGACCATTGATCGGGGCGGCGCTGCTGATGCAGTTTGGCGGAAACCTTGGCTTCCAGCTGGCACTGCGTGAAATTGGTTTGGCGATCACGGTTCCGATCGTGTTTTCTTCAATCATCGTCAGTGGAGCGATCGTCGGCCGCATCGTTGTTGGCGATGCCGTCTCTGTGCGTACAGCAATCAGTATGGGACTGATGGTCGCTTCAATCGGATTTCTTTCTGCCGCGGCTCATACCGGCGGTGGAAGTGTCGACCCATCGAAGAGTTCCGCATCCTTTGGAATTGCCATCGCGCTGGTATCCGGCGTCTCCTACGGGCTTTGTGGTGTCGTGATTCGGCGAGTGGTGCAATCAAAACTCCCGATTGAGGTCACTCTTTTAGCATTCAGCGTGACGGGATTGTTGACTCTTTGTCCCATCAGCGCGGCAAATCTGGGGATTTCCGGGCTTAGCGCGATCAGCGGTCAGGACTGGTGGACAATGATTGCGGCTGGAACGTTCAACGCGGTGGGATTCTTCGCCATCACACACGCTCTTCGATTCCTCACCATCAGCCGCGCCAATGTGGTAAATGCCTCTCAGAATGCCATGTGTGCAGTGGGGGCATTTGTATTTTTTGCGGAACCGCTGACTTCCGTCACGCTGGCCGGAATTGGCCTGACCATCGTCGGTTTGCTGATTCTTGACCGCAAGTAGCAACAACCGGCGGCCGTCATGGCGTCCCGGCGTCTTCTCCCGGGATCCCTGCGTTCAAAACCAGGAATGGTTTCCGGGCAGTCACAAGTTTCCCCTGAAAACGTTCGTCTTCTTGTGATTTAGGCTCGTTACGCTTAGAACACGTGCCCCGCGGATGCGCAGCTGGATGAAAAGGAGCTGCAACCCGCCCAACACGATCCAATCACTCAACCAAGATTCAGAGATTTGCACGTGTACCGAGTTCTCATTACCGACAGTCTGTCCAAAGCTGGTCTGAAGATTCTGGAAGAAACCGAAGGGATCGAACCCGTTGTCAGGAGTGGCCTGACGCCCGAACAGGTTCGCGAAGAACTTCAGTCGTGCGATGCGATCATTATCCGAAGCGGAACCACGCTGACTCCGGAGATTCTGGACGGACAGAAACGGCTGAAGGCAATCGCTCGAGCAGGCGTGGGCGTCGACAACATCAACCTGGATGCCGCCACAAGGGCCGGGATTCTGGTGATGAACACACCTGCTGGTAACACCATCAGTACGGCCGAACACACCTTCGCCATGATGCTGGCGCTTTCGCGCAACATCGGCCCGGCCCACGCGAGCATGAAGGCCGGGAAATGGGATCGAAAATCCTTTCAGGGGCGACAACTGGCCGGAAAAACGCTGGCCGTCATTGGTCTGGGACGAATCGGGCTCAGCGTTGCACAGCGGGCCGTTGCCTTTGAAATGAATGTGCTGGGTTACGACCCGTTTTTGTCCGAAGACAAAGCCAAGGAATTGGGCATTGATCTGTTTCGCGACGTCGATGAAATCATCACCCGATGCGATTATCTCACCGTGCATACGCCGCTGACAAACGAAACCCGCGGCATGATCAATGCCGAACGCCTGAAGAAAATGAAGCCGGGAGTTCAGCTGATCAATTGTGCTCGTGGAGGCATTATCGACGAGAATGACCTCGCAGATGCGATCGAATCCGGCCACGTTGGTGGCGCGGCGATTGATGTTTTTGTGGAAGAACCTCCAACAGACCGACGATTGGTTGATCTGCCACAAGTTCTGGCCACGCCGCACCTGGGTGCGTCCACCGAAGAAGCACAACAACTGGTTGCCATCGAGGCTGCCGAAATGGTCTGCGGCTATCTGCTGCGAAACGAAATCCGCTGTGCCGTTAATATGGCACCGGTTTCCGCGACCGAGATGCAGGACCTGAAGCACTACCTGGACCTCAGCCATCGACTGGGTTTGCTTGGATCTCAGATGATCAAAGGGCAGGGGCTGAAATCTGCTGAAATCATTTTCCGAGGTGATGCAGCCAATCGCAAAACACGACTGATGACATCTTCTTTCACAGTCGGCCTGCTTGAAGGGTCGCTCGACCAGTCTGTGAATATCATCAACGCCACGGCAATCGCCCAATCGCGCGGAATTCCGATTACAGAATCCTCCAGCGGTGACTGCGAAAACTTTTCATCAATGATCTCGATCGTGCTGACCACCGATCATGGTCGGTTCGAAGCGTCAGGCACAATCTTCGGTAATCAGTTCCTGCGTCTGGTGCGACTCGGCGAATTCCACTTCGAGGCCTATCTCGACGGACTTCTGCTGATCTATCGCCATCGGGACGTCCCGGGCCTGATCGGGTACATCGGTACGATCTTCGGCGAACACAAAGTCAACATTGCGCACATGGCTCTGGGCAGAAAACATGCTCAGCCGGGTGGAGATTCTGTTGCTGTGCTGAACCTGGACAGCGAACCGTCCGCCGATGCCATCGCGCAGGTGCTCAAACATCCGGAGGTCAGCGGTGTCGAGCTTGTGCGACTTCCTTCTGCGGCAGCCGAACTCCCGTGGCAGGGCCAGAGCTAAGTAAAACATCCACAACACCATTCTTTGGGGACGAGGAATTCACGCTGAATGCCGAGGCATTGCACTGTCTTGCGTGAATCCGTCCATTCTGAACGCTCAACAGCAGGCCGATCATGTCGAAGCAGCTGAACATCGCTGACCGGCTTCGACAATCGGCAGCAAGGGCGCCTCAGCAGCGTGCCGTGGTTTTCCCGGAGGGCAGGGATCATCAGGGGCGAGTGGCCTACACGCATCTGACCTTTCAACAACTGGATCAGGAAGCAGATCAGATCGCCCGCGGGCTGATCGAAATGGGCGTGCGACCAGGTCACCGTCTGATCCTGATGGTGCGTCCATCGCTCGAATTCATCGCACTCACATTCGGAATATTTCGATCCGGCGCGGTCTGCACTTTGATTGACCCTGGGATGGGTCGGTCCAGCATTTTCAAATGTCTGGATGAAGTTCAGCCCGACGGATTCATCGCGATTCCCGTGGTCCATGCGATTCGTCGCAGTATGGGAAAACGATTCGCAGATGCCCGGTTCAATGTCGTGGTCGGGCGAGTCAATCACCTGTTGCGCAAGACAATTTTAAAGGCGTCGACCTACCAGCAGCTGATCGATGGCGGACGCAACTCTCAGGCACAATTACCACAGACACAATCAACCGATCATGCCGCCATCATTTTCACCAGTGGAAGCACTGGCCCGCCGAAAGGTGTCTGTTATGAACATGGGATGTTCAACGCGCAGGTCGATTTGATTCGAGATCGCTTTGACGTCCAGCCCGGTGAAACCGATCTGCCCGGATTTCCACTGTTTGCGTTATTCAACATCGCAATGCAGGCGACGACCGTCATCCCGGACATGGATCCGACACGGCCCGCGAATGTCGACCCCGTCAAACTGCTGGAGGCGATCCACAATCAGAATGTCACTCAGGCCTTTGGTTCACCGGCATTGTGGAATCGTTTTGCCCGCTACTGCGAAGATCAGAACATTACGCTGCCGACCATCAATCGAACTCTTTCCGCCGGCGCGCCAGTTCCGAATCACGTCGTCCGCAGAATGGTTCGTTCGCTTCGCGACAACGCAGATATCTTTACGCCCTATGGAGCAACTGAATGTCTCCCGGTTGCCGTCATTGGTGGTCGACAAGTCCTGAATGAGACAGCTGCACTGACGGCTGATGGTCACGGCACATGTGTTGGCACCATTTTTTCCGGAATGGAAGCCCGGATTATTCAGGCGAGTTTCGAACCGATTTCGGAGATCTCCGAAGCGGTACCACTTCCGACAGGCCAGATTGGCGAGATTATCGTGAAGGGTCCCGTGGCAACTCGCGAATACTTCAGACGGCCTGATGCCACGGCCATGGCGAAAATCAAAGACGGAGATTCATTCTGGCATCGGATGGGCGACGTGGGTTATTTTGATGACCAGTCCCGGCTCTGGTTTTGCGGCCGCAAAGCACACATCGTCTTTGCGCAGGATGGCCCCATGTATTCAGTTTGCTGCGAAGCGATCGTCAGCAACCACCCCCACATCTATCGATGTGCGCTGGTCGGAATCGGACCGAAGGGAACTCAACTTCCGGTCATCGTTGCGGAACCCGAAGCAGGACACTACCCGGTGACGCCAGCTCGTGTGGCGGCGTTGCTTGACGAACTCAAGCAACTTGCCGCCGCGCACCCGCTCACGAGGTGTATTCAGACATTTCTGCTTCACCGAGCCTTGCCCGTTGACACGCGTCACAACGTTAAAATCAACCGCGAACAACTGGCCGAATGGGCGGCAACTCGAGTCTGACGGGGCAATCGTCCACATGCATTCCGGTGATGTCAGCGATTGCCGGTTCAGTCCATCACTTTGATGGTACGTTGTTCCGTGACCAACTGGCGTGTTGGAAACCGTCGCCCATGGACTGGAAGCCTGTTAAAAACGGGACTGGCTCGAGCAGGAGACCATCAAACACGATGGTTTCCAGTCCTGCTGTGTGCCTGTCCTGCTGTGTGCCTGTCCTGGTTGTTCAACGGACAGCTAGGCTAGGCTAGTGGTGCCGCGTTTCGTCACAGTCGACGCATCGGGGATCCGGCTGTCGAGCGAGGTACGAAGGACCATACTGGCTTCGTCCCGTGTTTAATGTGTAAGGAGAATAATCCATGCGATATCCATCGCACGGGCGAGCGAACAGATGCCCGAGGCCGCGGGGCCGGAAATCGTCCGGGGCACAGCGTTGACATTGTGTCAGGGTGGCAGCTCTGGGGCGGTACCAGGTTCCATATTTATCAAGAGGCATCATGAAATGACTGAATCCATGTGCCGCGGAACCAGGAGCACCCAAATCGGGATGAGCTCGATAGATGGAGAACCCGTTGAACTCCGGAGATCCCTCAAGAAGTTCCGGGGAACTGATCACCGGCATCCCTGAGGAGTCAGGGACAGGAGCCAGAGGGGGGGATTGAGCCGCCGCAAATGGCTGCAGAGAAATGAAAGCGGCTGTGAAGGCCGGCAAGAATCGAGCGAGTCGCATCCTGCGTCTCCCGTGGTTAGAGCATCCGTGACATCTGCGTGACTGCAAAGCGCAACATCATCAGTTTCGGATGATTCCCGCGTCGGAACCAAGCCGTTCCGGCTGGATACAGAGCCTCCGGGTCAGACGGCCGCGGATTGTGGGACTGGTTCTGATTATTCGCAACGTTCTGCCCATCCAGCGCAAAGCAGTCGTTCCGGTTACAACGAAAACGGACGGTGACAGTCGTGGAAAACGACGGAACGTACCGGCCAGGTACCATGACAAATCGAATCTGTTGAAGAATCTGGTTGTAACGGTCCGGGGATTTCGATCAAATCCCACTAAACAGATCGTTACGGCCCCCCAATTCTTCCCTGCGTCAACTGCTGGAGTTTCGCGAATGTGTCCACCCGATGGTTGCCCAGAGAATCAAGCGCTGAGCACACATCAATCGCTGAGCAATCACCAGTGGAAGCCGGAGCCAGAGGCCGCCGAATGGATTGGCCTGCAGTTGACTCGACTTTGTCACAACAACCCTCTGCTCAACGATTTCTCCAGACTGCTGAATTCCCGAGTTTCCGGCCGACTCATTGACTGGATTGACCACCTGGAGCTGCAGTCGTTGAGTGGCATTGAGGAATCAGGTTACCGAGAAGTTGGCAACGACTGGTACACCCATTCCGGAGCCCTGCTGCCGCCGGTTCAGTATGGTCATCGAGACAACGTTTATCTGAAAGTTGATTCCGTCACTGATTTCGTGGCAGCCAATCGATGGCGTTTTCCCTTCAGACTACACGGAGGCCCGCTGGATCCCGTTCGCTCGGCAACCATTGAACTGGACGCTCCGGCCGGTCTCGGTGTTGTTGAACGCCACGGTATCTCTCCGACAGCCAGCTCCATAACGATTCCTGCTGAGACACGAGTGAAAACGCTTTCAGTTTTCGACGAATTCGTCAATCGTGAACGGACATTCCCTTCCGAGGAACATGGCTTTGATGCACTCACGCGACTTGTCGATCAGGCCATCCTGGACGTCGGGCAGGAACTGGCCTGTGATGCTTTCTTCCGTGCCGAAAGATCTTACTGGCAATCGCGTAACCGAGCTGCTCAGGTCCAGTACATGCGGCAACAATCACTGGGACTGGGTTGGGGCAACCACGATCACCATACTTATCGCAGCAGTCGCACATCTTTCCACCGGCTGATCGCGGTGTTCGAACAGTTCGGATTCCAGTGTCGAGAGAGGTTCTACGCCGGCGCGGAGGCTGGCTGGGGTGCTCAGGTGCTGGAACACGGTCCCTGCGGAATCGTCATCTTTGCTGATGTCGACCTGTCCGCTTCGGAACTTTCGAATGATTTCGCCCACCAGCCGCTGGATGAAACCGATACCCCCGGAACAATTGGGCTCTGGTGTGCGCTGCATGGAGAAGCTGTGTTTCAGGCAGGCATGCACCATCTTGAGTGTCAATTCGATTTTGATCTCGCCCGCGCACAGCTGCTGAAGCAGAAAGTGCGGTGCATGCCCCCGTTTACGGAAACACCATACCTGCAACAATGCTTTACGGAAGGCGAACGCTGGGCCGTTGCTCCATACAAGATTACCCGAGCGCTGGAAAACAATTGGATCACTGACGAACAGGCGCAGCGTTTTCTTGCAGAAGGCGCAATCGGCTCTCACCTGGAGATTCTGGAACGTAACGATGGATATCGCGGATTCAACCAGTCCGGTATCAATGATATCATCAAACGCACGGATCCGCGGGCTTTTGGTGACGATCTCTCGCCACAACAGATCATTGGCCAGATTCTTGACGTGAATGAATCCGTGGCCGATCTCGAGGACTCCAGCGAATTCATTCTCGGTGACTGAATCGCGGTGGCTGATCCCCGGTGAATGAATCGCGGTGACTGAATCGCGGTGACTGGGGCCACATCGGAACATCAGCCAAACGGCACGCTCAGCAGCTTCAGAAATTCGCGGCAAAACGCAGGATGTGCTGGCCATGCAGGAGCCGAGACGAGATTGCCATCCACAAACGCGCCGTCGATGTCAATTTGCATGTACTCGCCACCACCCAAAGTAATCTCCGGGCCACAGGCAGGATAAGCGGTGCAGCGTCTGCCTTTGATGATGCCAGCGGCTGTTAAGATCTGCAGGCCGTGGCAAATGGCCGCGATTGGTTTCTTGGCATCATTGAACGTCCGCACAATCTCCAGCACCCGCGGGTTCAGTCGCAGATATTCGGGAGCTCGACCACCGGGAATCAACAGGCCGTCGTAATCTGACAGGTCAATGGTTTCGAAATCTGCATTCAGAGTGAAGTTGTGGCCGGGCTTCTCGCTGTAGGTTTGGTCACCTTCGAAGTCATGGATCGCCGTCCGGATCTGCTCACCCGCTTTTTTGCCGGGGCAGACACAGTGGACGGTCAAACCTGCTGTCAGCAACGTCTGAAATGGCACCATGATTTCGTAGTCCTCAACAAAATCACCTGCCAGCAATAAGACTCTCTTCTGCCCCATTTCCCCGTCCTTTGAATCAATAGCTTCGATCGAGATCAGCCAACATTGAAGCGGATCTCATCCGAAGGTCAACCCACACTTGAATGCGACGGCTGACTCAGAAATACTCCGCTCCTGCAAAGACCACATTCGTGGTCGCAGCCTTCGACATTTCATTCCAAACGCTCACTCTGCTCCCGGATCATTCTAATGACCATGCCTCGAATTTCACGACGCGATCTCCTGCCGACATTGCTGGTAGCATCCTTCCTGGCAGTCGGTTGCTCCGGTGCAAACCGAAATGAAACGGCTCCCCCCGTAATGCAGTCACTTGATGCCCTGGAATCGCTGGGCGATAACACGAACTCACCTCCACCGATGGGAGCCGCAGCAACCGCATCAACGGCTACGGACGAAGGTACCAACGTCCCCCAGGAAGGCACCTTTAAGGTGAAATTCGAAAGCACGGCGGGCGATTTTGTAATTGAGGTCAACCGGGAATGGGCACCGATCGGCGCGCAACGGTTTTACGACCTGGTTAAGAGTGGCTTCTATGATGAATGCCGCTTCTTCCGTGTTGTGCCCGACTTCATGGTTCAGTTCGGACTGAATGGAGATCCCGCGATCAACGGCCAGTGGGACCGTAACCTGAAGGATGATCCTGTGAAGCAGAGTAACGAACGGGGCTTTATCACGTTCGCAAAAACCGCGCTGCCTAACAGCCGAACGACTCAGGTGTTCATCAACTTCAAGGCAAATACATTCCTGGACAGCGATGGATTTGCCCCGTTCGGCGAAGTCATTGAAGGAATGGAAAATGTCGATGCGATCTATTCAGGCTATGGCGAAAAGCCCGACCAGGGACGAATCCAGTCCAGCGGCAACGAATACCTGAAGGGTAGCTTTCCAAATCTTGACTATGTCAAAAAGGCAACCATCATCGAATAGCCGGTGGTCCTGAACCCGAGTGTGCCCCACGCCCCGCCTTCGCACGAAGAGCGGGGCATTTTTTTGTCGGGAGACCAAACCTGTCTATTCGTCGTCGCGGATCAGACTTTCCGTGTAAGTTCCAAAGGAACTCACAACAGAATTCTGCCCGGCTCCATTGATGACCGTTTGATCGAACTTCCACTGCTTGCCGACCATGATCCCTTCTTCAATATCAAATTGCAGTGTCCCCTGAGGCGTCGCCTGAATCAGCTGAGTTCTGATGGATGGGCTGTTGGCTGGTGAGAGGACAGACGATGCAAACTTGATTTGCGCAACACCGTCCTTCACGCTCTCCAGCCGAAAGGAACGCAGAATTTCGATCTCGCGAGTAATCTTGTCTGTCACACGCACCCGGACTTTTTGCACATCCGTCCATGAATCTCCGACTGATACTCGTTCCTGAGGAAGAGGCATGAGGAACGTTCCCGCCGCATCATCATCACGCGGTTCTTCGGCACTTGCCGGAAGCACCAGATGAGCGTCAGGGCTTGCTTCTCCTGTCGCAATCACCTGAAAGCGAGTGGCCTTGCCGCGAAGTCGATCGGCTGTCATTCGAAACATAACAGGCACCTCATCGGGCTTCATCGTCGAATCGAAAACGATGGGCTTGCTTCCATTGGACTGCCACTGCATTCGAATATGCTCATACTGCATAGCGATGTGGGCGACCCCATTATCATCAACCTCATCAACGGTGAACACACGTCGTTGCTGCACCTCGGTCTGATCGGACGTGACCTGCTCCTGCCGACTTCCATTGACGGTGGCGACAGAGGTCGTGCTGTAACGCAGTTTCTGACCTGTCTGGAATTTATATCGCAGCAAGTAGTTCTGGCTGGTCGCATCCGAGGATGCATCTGCGACCTCCGATTCTGTCCCGGAAGAAGACTGGGGCTGAATCGAAGCTGCAGTGGTTTCCGATTTTACTTTGTCTGCATCTTCTGTGGCCGCGAAAGCCGATAGATGCACGGGCACGATCACCATCGCGCAGGTGGCTGCAAGCGTCGGCAATAAACGAAACGGTGTCTTCATCCCTGAACCTCGTATTCCCACGAATCGACAGGTTGCTCCATGCAACCATCGAAACTTCATGAGTGAACTGCGGACTCTGGCACAAAATCAAAATCCAGAGCCATGCGTTTGATGCTAACGGATGATTGGCAATCACTGCGAGGGCATTCTGGTGAGCGATTTTCGTCCCTGAACGTCAAGAACAGCCCTGCCTGCGGGATGAATCACAGCTGGACAGCGGTCAGGTGCGTTCTTAAGAAAGCTGCAACTCATTCGCTGTCAGATCGTTGCATCAATTTCACGCTCGACGCAGGTACGATTGAGGCAGTTTTCCGCTCATTTGATCACGCCCAGATCGGGACACGAATCCTTTGGATGTGGCACGGCCGGTTCAGCCGAAGAACAGCTGGGAAAAGTCAGACTGATGCTCCTCACGTGATTGCCCGGCATGTGATTGCCCCGCACGTGCTGCAGACGCAGAGAAACGCAACCTCGGCCGCATTACGTCTTTGTGCGAAGCATCAACTCTTGAGAATCCATTTCGGATGGCGGTCGGAACGAAGATATACTGCATTCCCGCAACGCGAGGGTCAGACTGCGGCTGAAAGAAACGCAGACGGTACCGGCCTGGCGACGGCTTCAAGGACGGCATGAACTCGTCATCATCATCGAAGCCGGAATCATCACTCTGCATAATCATGAGAGCTGTCTCACTGATAACTCTGAGAAGACTTCAGACGAATTGGTGAATTTCTACGTGAATACAGATTTGATGGCTGCTGATATTCTCGGACATGCAAACGCCGGACTTGAACGCTCTCCGGCAAATTCCGCCGATGCCATGACATCCCCCGCAGGAATTGCCCCAGAAACCGCCCCCGCGCCAACACTAAACATTCGTCCCCCATAATCACACATGGCATTTTTTCTTATGTCCACAAACTAATAACCGCCAGCAGTAGATGATAGCATCCTACCCCACAGGGCAGACGGTCCTCGTTTTTTTTCGAGGTTGAGAACCGGGGAAGAAGGGATTAGCGGTACTCAATTTCTTAACATGGCGAAGTTGAAATGCCCCTGGCAGCTGTGCCAACGACTTTCTTTAAATAGTTCTGTCTACAAAATTTCTTTGCATCGCCTAAAGGAGGCATCGATGGACGTCCGGCGCAAACGTACCGCAGGATTCACACTGATCGAATTACTCGTCGTCATCGCAATCATTGCGATTCTGATTGCGCTTCTTCTGCCAGCAGTTCAGCAGGCGCGAGAAGCTGCACGCCGAACTCAATGTAAGAACAATCTCAAGCAACTGGGTCTGGCGATGCACAACTATCACGACACCTTTGGAGTATTTCCCTATGGGTTTGATCAACGAGAGACTCTCTGGTCAGCGATGATCCTGCCACAAATTGAACAGGGAAACCTCTACGCGACCCTGATTTGGCAGGAAAGCGGCCCGGGTAACTGGGATGCAAATGGTTCGCCGAACGAAAAAGCCTGCGGCACTGTGATCAGTGCATTTCTTTGCCCGTCAACGGCTGACGGTGGTCCACGTGACAACAACGGAATCCCCGGTCGCGTTCCAACAGCCTATCGAGCTGTTGCCGCATCAAATGCATCCTCCGATGACCTGAGCACTCGAGTTGCTCCCTACAATACATCGGCTTATACGGCTCTTGAGATTGTACCGCTGAACGGCATGTTCTACGGCTGCAGTAAAGTGCGTATGCGGGATATTGTCGACGGCACAACCAACACGCTTATGATCGGCGAATCCTATTCTGACACGTACGTCAAAGACGGTCAGCAAATGGATTTCTGGTTGTTTGGTTCACCACAAACCGGCGGATGGAACCCGGGTGGAAAGGGTGGAACAGAATATTCAGAAGGCTTGGGTTCCGCATGCGTCCCAATCAACTCCCGCCTGAATCCGACAATGCATGGCACACTGATGGAAATTTCATTCGGAAGTTATCACGTTGGCGGCGCTCAGTTCACTCTGGCAGATGGTTCAGCACGCTTCATCTCTGAAAACATCGACCTGAACCTCTATCGATCACTTGCCACAATTCGTGGCGGTGAGATTGTTGGAGAATTCTGATCCGCCCCGGGAGAGATCGCCGGGCAGCATCAGGGTTGCCCGGCCGCAAAACAGATTGAAGAAGTGGACACGATGATTGCTAAAATAATCCCCCAAATGACGGCACACGCGATTCTGGCTTCGGCCATCTGCACAATCACTCTGACCGGCTGCAGCACTGCCCCGCAAATGGACTACAGCAAGGCGAAACTCGTCTCTGTGTCCGGCACAGTGACTCTGGATGGTGAGCCGCTGCCGAATGCTGTCGTCACGTTTGAATCCGTGGTCGACGGAACATTCTCCTTCGCTCAGACTAACAGCAGCGGTAAATACACACTTCAATTCGATTCGCAAATGTCAGGCGTGACACCCGGTCAGAAGAAAGTGGCGTTCAGCACGACACGGAAAATCCTCGGGTTGAACTCAGACGACGAATCAGGCGGAGAAGGCGAAGGAAGCGGAGAAGGCGAAGTGGAATCGGCGACACCAACGCCTAACGTGGAACTGGTGCCGGACTGCTACAACAAAGATTCAAAGATTCAGGTTGAAGTCACAGCATCAACAACGACTTTCAACTTTGATTTGAAGAGCGACTGTTCCACAACCGGTGCCACTCCTTAAAAGACCATCGTCAACGACCAAAGTGTCCGGAAGCACGATCGCAACGATTTGCGATCGTGTGTTTTTTTTGCAGCCCGAACGTTCAGAAAAGATGGTCATCGGCGAGCATCGCGTTCAGCAAGCCACGACCCCAGGGCTGACTGAAGGGGGTCCGTCGTCAACAGGCGTTTGTATCCGACGTTCAGCATGCCACATTGCCGCGACAATTCTTCGGCGAATTCGCGATACAGACGCAGATATTCTCGCCTGAGGCGAAGTGGATCAACGAGGATCCGATGATTCTGTTGCTCAATATTTCGGAATTGAGTTGGGCGTTCGAATGGAAACTCTTCTTCCTCGGGAGCGGCAATTCGAAACACGATCACTTCGTGCCTGGCGTGCCGACATCTTTGTAAAGCGCGGACCAGATCATCCACAGAATCAAAACAGTCGCTGATCAGAATCAAAAGACTGCGTCGTGCAAGTGTCGGCAACAGGCTTTCCAGCACTGAAGCAATGCTGGTTTCAGATTCAGTTTTCTCCTGCTGAAGATGCTGCTCAATCTGCCGGAAGACATTTCGATTACTGGAGGGCTTCACCTGCGATCGAATGGCAGAATCGAAGGTGACCAGGCCAACAGCATCTCTCTGATTCAACAGCAGCCATGCCAGCGATGCGGCCAGCATCCTTGCATAAGAGAACTTCGAAAGCGTTGAACCGGCATATGCCATGCTGGAACTGCAATCGACAATCAGATGAGCGCGAACATTTGTCTCGTCTTCAAATTCTTTGACGTAGTAGCGGTTGGTTTTTCCGTAAGCACGCCAGTCGATGTGCCGAATTTCATCGCCCGGATAGTATTCGCGATGCTCTACGAATTCGACACTGCTGCCTTTATACGGGCTGCGATGACGGCCCATCAGCAATCCCTCCACCAACTGCCGGGCGATCAGCTCGAGCGAACCGAACTGAGCGAGTTGAGTTGGATCCTGAGGAATCGGAGGGGTTGGCGTTTCAGACACGTTTGATCCTTCATTCAGCCCTTCAATAGCATCGCTTCAGTTCAGACCATCGCATCAGCTGAAACTGCGCCGGCGCTTTTCGAACCTTTGCAACTGTTATATTCCCCGCCGATTGCCGAACAATTCGATATGAAGTCGGGACGAGTACTGAAAACCATTTTCTATAGCGGCGGCCTTTAACCATTCCGATTTCTCAGCCAGCTGATCTCGATCCCGGGCCTGCGGCATCAGCCAGATCTGATTCAGCTGAATCTCAGGAAATTCATCCAGATAGCTGCGGGCTTCCTGCAAGTCTTCAGGCGAATCGATCACGAACTTGAACACGGCGTTATACCTGGAAACCAATGCGCGCAACACATCGGGCTGATGTCGAGTTCGGTCGTGCCGTGATCCCCAGATGGCATCCACCGGAATCGAGTTTTTCAATTTCGGGCTAATCGCCATCAGATCGCATTCGACGCCAAGATCCACCGTGCCAGCCGTTTCAATCGTGACTCGTTTCCCCAATTCACGACAATGCCGACTGAGGGGCACCAGGTCATTGACAAGCATCGGTTCGCCGCCCGTCAAAACCACATCCGGAGACTCAGATGCTGCAACGACATCGCAGAGTTGTTCCAGTGAGTACTGGACGCCTTCAGCCTGCCACGATGTGTACGGGGTATCGCAGAACCAGCAGCGCAGGTTGCACCCCGACGTGCGGATGAACAGGGAGCGAGTACCGGACCACGGTCCTTCGCCCTGGATGGATTCAAAGATCTCAGAGATCAGCACGATTCAACCGAACAGAGAGTAAGGTGCACGGGTTCAACAGCATTGAGACGCATGTCCGAGCGCCACGACCGGGATTCACGTCGCCGAAGAATACCGCACTCCGTGGGGGTTTTCGCAACGTTCGCAGCAATTTGCCCCACGAACCCTTATTTTTCGCCAGATTCCGGAAGGAATTTTGTGGAGAAACAGTCCTCAGCCTTCACCGAGCCCGCTTCAATCTCGCCGACTTCCTCAATCTGCGACACCAGAGTTTGCCAGCGTGTCAGAGACATTTCCCCTAATTTCGTTGATTCCTCGGGCAGGCAGAGCGGCCGCATTGCTGATACACCAAACTCCAGGGCCGCGATACTCATCCCATCGTTCATCGAATGAATGGCTTGATTTGTTTGTGTGGCATCCTGCAGATATGTTTGCCACCCCTCAAGGCAACCATCAACAACCTGCTTTACCAGATCTGGCTGAGTCTGGATTGCTTCTTCCGTTGTGACCAGAAGACTCGCGTACGGATTGAATCCGAGGTCCGACACCATCAGAGTTTTCGGATCGCCTCCCTTCTCCCGGGCGACGAACGGTTCACTGAACACATATGCCTGCTGAGCAAACTTCGGCTTTGTCAGAAACTCCGCCACGGACCCGGAAAACGGAATCATTGTGACGTTTGTCAACGGCAACTTCCTTTTCATCCACAATGCAAACGGACGGGATTCGCTGATTGCGAGTTCCAGATTTGCAAGATCTTCCAGCCGGTCGATGCCGGCAGCCTCGTGAACCATGATACAGCGGGGCGAATTCTGCATCGCCGCCATGACAGCGACCAGTTTCGCTCCCCGGGATCTCGCTTTGACGACGTTATCCGCATCAGAAACCGCAAATAGAATTCGTCCGGAAGCAAGATCGGCAATCACCTGCTGGGGTGCCCCCACTGCGCCGGGAATAATCTCAACATCCAAATCTCTGGCTGAAAAATGTCCATGAACATCGCCGGCGATGAACCCGCCGTGCTCACACTCCGGAAACCAGTTCAATGCCAACTTCACCCTTGTGGTACCATCCTTCAGAGCAACAACCGGCTCAGATTTCGTGCACCCGGTCACACACCAGAATAGTCCTGCCATCAGCAGAACCCGTTGAAACATGGCATTCATCGAACTGCGATACCTTTCCCTCAGCGCCAAACATGACCGCTTGTCACCTGCCAAATTGCCCGCGTGATTGTAGGCAGTATCAACTGAGAATAGTCGTGCCGATTGAACGGACATCGCAGATTCTTCCGACTCGCTGGAATCTGCCACCCCAAACACGATGATTACTCGTCGACCAGAGCGAATCATGTGCTCAAACACCTTGCCGACGAACTTCAGCCGTCATGATTGTGGCAGAGTGGTCGATCTTCTTCCTCACTTTTCTCCGTGTGCTTCCATCATGTCAGCAAACCGCTACGCCTCCATCGAACGCAACACATCGGAAACTCAGATCAAGCTGTCTCTTCATCTGGATGGTACAGGTCAAAGTTCCGTAGAGACCGGCGTTGGATTTCTCGACCATATGCTGACGCTTTTTGCTCGACACGGTTTGTTCGACCTTTCCGTCGCAGCCAATGGAGACCGGCATATTGATGATCATCACACAGTGGAAGATGTTGGAATCTGTCTGGGGCGTTGCCTGGGCCAGGCCATCGGCGACAAGAAGGGCATCTCTCGCTATGGTCATATGACGTTGCCAATGGAAGAAACGCTGGTCACATCTGCGGTCGACCTGAGCGGTCGATTTGCGTTTCATTTTGGAGCACAATTCCCGTCGCAAAAAATCGGGACGTTCGATTCTGAACTCGTGCACGAATTCTGGAACGCGGTTGCGTCGAACACCATGATGAATCTGCACGTGCTTCTGCACCATGGCGCCAATAGTCACCATATTGCCGAAGGAATTTTTAAGGCGACTGCCCGAGCCTTGCGCATGGCGGTCGCGATCGACCCTCGCCAAACCGGCATCCCGTCTTCCAAAGGGACGCTGTCCGAGTAAGCGAAGTGAACAACTGGTCTTACCCGCTGGTGCTGTGAAAACTCCGCCGAACAGCAGTGTCCGGCCGTGTCGACTTGAAAAACGCACTCGAGACTCGTCATCCTTCGGAATCAAACTTTTTACGAAGGACCCCATCCATGTCGTGTTTCGAATCAGCCGCCTGCGCAGCACCAGCAGGCAAACCAATCAGGCGGGCGGTAACCTGTCCTGGACCGTCAACCCACGAACTCATGTGGACCCTGCTGTTTGCATTGGCGATGCTGGGAGCATCCGGAAAATGCATGGCCCAGAACAAGGCCGCGCCAGCATCCCGATGGGAAAAAGACATTTCCGAAATGGAGTCCCGGATTGCATCTGGAATGTCTGCAAAGGGGGATATTGTCTTCGTGGGTAGTTCCAGTATTCGGCTTTGGAAACTGAAGGACTCATTCCCTGAATTGAATGCCTGCAATCACGGTTTCGGTGGCTCAGAAATTTCAGATTCGATTGAGTTCTTTGATCGCATAGTTGCACCCGTTCAACCGAAAGCGATTGTCCTGTACGCCGGTGACAACGATATTGCAAAAGGCAAAACGGCAGATCGGGTCGTTGCAGATTTCCTGAAGTTCGCGGAAAAAAGCGACGCGTCAACCGGCAAACCAACCCCCATTTTTTTCATCTGTATCAAGCCAAGTCTCAAAAGGTGGTCAATGGCGGATACCATCCAGGAGGCAAATCATCGCATCCAGGAGATCTGCTCAAAGTCTGAACACCTTCACTATGTTGACGTCTGGGCAGCCATGCTGGATGCCGACGGAATGCCGAAGAAGGACTTGTTCGTCAAAGACGGTCTTCACATGAGCCCTGCAGGCTATGCGATCTGGACAAGGCAATTGGCGACCGCATTCACAGCGGCAGGCATCGCGACAGACAAGTAGTTGCTGATTCATCACGGACAACTTCTCTGATGAAGAATTCATGCCCTCACCCGGAGGGTTCGTCCGGCGACCACGAATGAGAACAACTATTCCCCAACGGGAGACCTGGTTCGCTTGTTCAGATGTTGACTGGTAACTTCGGGCCAGGTCGCGTAAACCTCGCTGTGTTCGAGGTCACTCCTGCGCTCGTTAATCTGCACGACACGCTGTCGGTATTCAGACGAATACAGACAGCGAACGGACGGCAGGTTCTGCAATGTGATTGTTGCCTGTGCGTCGGAGCCTGAAAACAAAAGACGGGGTAGTCTGCGATACCAGGAATCGCAACCATTTGGAACGATCAGATTACAGCCAGGCCACTTTGACTGACCCAGGAAGGCAGGTGTCAACATGGAAATGCGTCACGTCGTTTGTCTGATTCTCGGCGGGGGAAAAGGCACGCGGCTGCTGCCACTGACCGAAGTGCGATCAAAGCCGGCGGTCCCTGTTGGCGGTAAGTATCGTTTGATTGACGTACCCATTTCCAACTGCATCAACAGCGGCATCAATAAGATGTACGTGCTGACACAGTTCAATTCGGTCAGTCTGCACCGCCATATCCGACAGACATACAATTTCGACTTGTTTCACAATGGCTATGTCGAAATTCTGGCCGCTCAGCAAACTCTGAATGACGTCAACTGGTACCAGGGAACGGCGGATGCCGTCCGAAAACAACTACACGTCCTGAAAGAGCATGGAAATCGCTACGTTCTGATATTGTCAGGCGATCAGCTGTATCGTATGGACTTTCGCAGGATGCTTGCGACGCATGTCAACAACAAAGCAGGGGTCACCATTTCTACTGTTCCGGTAACCGCAGATGCCGCCCGAGGATTCGGCATCATGCAGCTGGACAGCACTGGACGTGTTAACGGATTCGTCGAAAAGCCGAAAGACGAAGCATCACTGGACAAGGTCAGGACACCAGCAGAATGGATCAACCAGCAGGGAATTGAGGCCAATGGGCGCGAGTACCTGGCGAGCATGGGCATCTACCTTTGGGACCGAGACCTTCTGGTCGACCTGCTCGAATCCACAGATTATGAAGACTTTGGCCGCGATATCTTTCCAATGGCGATCAAGCATCACCATGTTCAAACTCACCTTTTCGATGGATACTGGGAAGATATCGGTACGATCAAAGCGTTCTTTGATGCCAACCTCGCGCTTGCTGACACCAATCCTCCGTTTCGTTTTGCGGACCGCCTCTCGCCAATCTTTACGCGTCCGAGATTTCTGCCATCCACTCGTATGGAATCCTGCACGATCCGCCAAAGTCTGGTCGCTGACGGCTGCACGATCGGCGAGGGAGCCAGCGTGGATCGATGCGTGCTCGGAATGCGCACACATCTCGGAAGCAACGTCACCCTGAAGAACGTTGTCATGATGGGAGCCGACTTCTATCCGGAAAACGACTCATTTGCGACGCGAAGCCTGAATGGTCCCGTTTGGGGAATCGGGGATAACGCCTACATCGACGGCGCTTTGCTCGACAAGAACGTCTGCGTCGGCCGAAATGCACGTATTGTGGCGAGCGAAGCGCCATCGCCCAACTGCGATTGTGATGAAGTCTACATGCGGGACGGTATCGCCGTGGTTCGCAAGAACGCCCGAATTCCTGACAACTGGTCCTTCGCGAATCGTTCCCAATAGAAGAACGCCGCAGAATCGCTCTGATCATTGCACCAGTATCGACGCACCAGCTGAACGCTCACCATCCATTTGTGATGAGCTTATCCACGTTGGTTTGCAGTCACAGCACGTCCTTTTGCGCTGCGCTCTGTGACTTGCTTTTCACAAATCAATCCGGTTGAATCTCGCCTGTACCAATCCTACCCGATTTTAAGAGGTCGACATGAGCGCGCAGCTGAGCGAGTTTGCTCAATCATTGAGTGTTGAAACTGCCTTCACAGTCCTGGCGGCAGCACGAAAATTAAAAGCAGCGGGGAAGGACGTTGTCGAACTGGAAATCGGTGACAGCCCTTTCAACAGCACCGAATTCGCTCGCCAGTCGGGGCTTCAAGCCATCCACGACAACCAGTCGCACTACTGCCCGTCACCAGGCCTGCCGGAATTTCGAACGGCGGCAGCAACATTCGTCCGGAATGAATTCGCGATTCCTGCCGCCGCAGAGAATATTGCTGTCGGGCCAGGAGCCAAAGTCTTCGAACAGTTCTTCTGTGAAGCTTTTCTGGGACCGGGAGATGGGTGCCTGGTTTTCAGCCCTTATTTTCCAACCTACCTGCCGAATATCCAGAGGCGTGGAGCCCGACCCGTCCTGAAGGCCCTCAAACAGGAAACAGCCTTCCGACCGCAGGTGAGCGACATCGAGGACTTTCTGAACAACGACCCTTCGCCTCGCGCGATTTTCCTGAACAGTCCCCACAATCCAACGGGCGGAATCACGACCGAACAGGACCTGCGCGATATTGCGGACGTCATTCGTGGCAGAAACGTCGCTGTTTTCAGTGACGAACCGTATTGTCACATGATCTGGAAAGGCCAGCACCATTCACTGGCTGCCCAGCCCGGAATGCTGGACCAGTGTGTGGCAGCTTACACCTTTAGTAAATCATATTCGATGAGCGGTTGGCGGCTGGGGTTCTGCGTCTCCTCAGCAGCAATTACCGATGCCATCAGCAAGATGATTAACACCACACTTTCCTGTACCCCGCCGATTGTGCAACTCGCAGGCAAAGCGGCGCTCGAACGTGACACTGCCGAACGCGATGAGGTGATGAAAAAATTTCGGGACAAAGTGGTCCTGCTGACCGAAGCCCTGAACAGGATCGAAGGCTTTCATGCACTGGATCCCACTGCCACGTTCTACGTGTTTCCGAATGTAGCGCCCATTTGCAATCGACTTGGTATCACCAGCCACGGACTCGCACTTTACCTTCTGGAAGGCGCTGACGATGATTTTGGCGTCGCGTGTCTGGGAGGTGAATGTTTCGGCGAGGCGGGTGGAGGCTTCCTGCGATTCAGCTGTGCCGAACCTAACGAACGACTGCAGCAGGCAGTTGATTTTATTCCCGTCGCACTGTCACGACAGGACCGCATTACAAAATGGCTGGAAGACCATCCCAAATTCCGGCTGAGCGAAGCCTACCCCGTGAACTCATGAAAGCGGATAAGTGACTTCCCATTCGGTACCACACAACGCGCTGTCAGGGGATTCAAGAAGATGCCAGACTTGACCAGAAGAAAACTGTTGTCCAGTACCACCGCTGCCGGACTAAGCTGGATCGCCCACGGCACTCACGCCAGCGTGCTGAGACCTGCGTCGTCGTTCGCAGGGACAGCGGCTTCGACAACCGATGCTTCGGGGAAATCGTCAGCACCCGGAATTGAAGCCAATTCCAGACAGTTCACCATGGATCTCACGCCCGGCGCCATCGGCGTGAAGTCGAACCAGCTCGAAACCATTGAACTCGCACATAAGTATGGTTTCGAATCTGTCAGTCCCGACCCCGGTTTTCTTTCCGGGCTCGACGATAATGGCCGGGAGCAATTGCTGGAATCAATGAAGGACAAAAATGTCCAATGGGGTGCCGCTGGGCTCCCGGTTGATTTCCGCAATGACGAAGAGACATTTCGCACCGGCCTGCAACAACTGCCCAGGATCGCGACGGGGCTCCAGAAGGCTGGGGTGACACGCGTGGGCACCTGGCTGAAGCCGTTTCATGACTCAATGACTTACGTCAGCAACTTTCGACAGCACGCCCGGCGACTTCGGGAAGTTGTTCGGATTCTCGGAGACAACGGCCTGCGATTCGGGATGGAATACGTCGGACCAAAGACACTGTGGGCTTCGACTCGCCACAGTTTCATCCACACGATGCCCGAAACGAAAGAATTGATTACTGAAATCGGAGAGCCAAATGTGGGCTTTGTGCTGGACAGCTGGCACTGGTTTACATCTCACGAAACACTGGATGATCTGCGTACGCTGACCAACCAGGATATTGTTGCATGTGACCTGAATGACGCACCACCTGATATTGCGATCGACGAGCAGATCGACAGCCGCAGAGAGTTACCATCCGCCACCGGCATTATCGATCTGAAGGGCTTTCTTGGCGTTCTCAAAGAATTGGGGTATGACGGCCCGGTGCGTTCAGAACCATTCAATGCCGCGTTGAATCAGCTGGATAACGACGCAGCCTGTACTGCGACCGCCGCTGCCATGAGGAAAGCGTTCAGTCTGGTTGGCGGATAAGCTCCGTAGTTCTCAGCCAATCGCAATGCAGCCCTGTGGGACAGCCAGTCCTTCAGACTCCCTGTTTCCCGGGGCTGAAGCAATTTCGCTTCTGTCGACGGCAATCGGTCCGTTGAAAAATCGGACAGGCACGCAGGACGGCCGTAAACCGCCGTGTTTTAAGGTCTCCTGCTCGAGCCAGTCCCGCTTTTCAACAGGCTGCGATGGTCGTACTTCAGGATCTCCCAATCCGAAGATTCGTCAAGTTCCGTCCATTCACAGGCCGATCAAGACCCAGGGGCGCTGGAATTTCGCTGGACGACAATCGTGCGCGGATTCCGGTGGGAATGCTTCCACGTTGGATTTACCGGTCGTCAATCGTTCGAATGTCGACCAACTGCGTCTTGCCTCTTCGGCAAAAAACGCGCAACACTGCAGGGATGCGGTGCGGGGGACCAGGGATGATCGACCAACAATCGGCCGATTCAGGAATTGCATCAGGCAAATCAGCCATCGCCGGGGCTGAAGTTGAATCAAATGCAGCGGCCTCACATCCTTCAGGATCGAACGTGCCCACTC
The DNA here is from genome assembly GCA_020426345.1 of Planctomycetaceae bacterium. GTDB lineage: Bacteria > Planctomycetota > Planctomycetia > Planctomycetales > Planctomycetaceae > F1-80-MAGs062. Next base: position 13,564 of record JAGQQE010000016.1, on the reverse strand, counting down.
GCGTCCAGCTGGCATTACTGTGGCCGCTTGAACACAGACGGCCAGCAATCGCAGTTGTCATTCTCGCAATGATGGGACTGGTCTATTCCGAAACGCCACCGCCTGATTCTGTTACGGAAGCGCCGGTGGTGCAGCAGAGTGATTCTCAGGAAGACATGGTTTCAGCGTTCCCTGTCGCTATCCAAGATGAACCGACCAACCCGTTCAGCGACGCAGCATTTCAGTCCCCACCGGAAACAATGCCTCCTCTTCAGATCCCTGTATCCGATCAGGCGATCACCGGTCAGGAACCCCAACAATTCGATTCTGCAGACGTCTACCAGACGCATCGGCAGACGCTACCGGTTCATCTTACGGGCGCGGGCGAACGAACTTTCTACGGAACCGTCGATCATTCGGCTCCACAGGGCCACGATTCTCCCGGGATTCGTTTTCGCGGAGCGATCAACCCCGTTCCGTAGACATGACCACAAATCCTGATTTGCAAACAGCCTCCTTGTGAAACGTTGACTGGAAATATCCGGCATGTACGAATCTTACTGGAATCTGACCCACAAGCCGTTCATTCAGCGTATAAACACGTCTGCGATGTACCGCAACCATTCTCAACAGGCAGCAAAACTGCGTCTGAAATACTGCATGGACAATAGTCTGGGCATAGGAATGCTGATTGGACAATCGGGGACCGGCAAGTCCAGCCTGATGAAGTCGTTTGCATCGAGCGGGTTTTCTCCGATCGTCTACGTGCCGTTCTCTTTGCTTGCTCCGGTTGAGCTGCTTCGCATCATCACGGCCGACCTTCAGAATGAAGAAGCGGTCAGGAACATCGACCTGCCGACCGACTCACTACTGAATTCAATCCGATCAAGCCTGATCCGTCTGACGAACGACGGCAAGCAGACTTTAATCTGTTTCGACGACGCTCATCAGATGTCCGACGCCTGTTTAATGCAGGTAATCCAGCCGCTGTTAAGCATCTGTGATGCCGAAGAATCCATCCGTTTATCGATCATTGTCGCGGGCCAGCCTGTGCTGTCCGCAAAACTTCGCAAGCATGTTCAAATTTGCGACCGGATCGCTGTGACGGCCGCATTGCAGGGTTTGACACTGACAGAAACGCAGGACTACGTTCGATCTGCTTTACAGGCGGCCGGATCTACGGAACCGATTTTCACCGACGACGCCGTGAACCGCCTTTACGAAGTCACGGGCGGTAATCCGCGAAGGCTTAACAGACTGGCCGACATGGCGTTACTGGTTGGATACGCGGATCAGCTTGATCAGATCACGGAATCAGAAATCGATGCCATCAGTCACGAACTGATGCCAGCAGCCGCCTGATCCGCACGAACGGAGATTGCGTGCGTACGTTACCGGGCGACCGAGGCACTCACACGTCGCTGCGTTCGCAATCCGAAGTGCTTTCTATCGTGGTGTTGCCTTCCGGCTCAGCCTACTCTTCTCGCTCGGCCGACGCTTGTCAGGGAGGCAGCACTCCAGTCAGGCGTCGCTTCTACGTCCAGCCGAGTGATCAGCGAGAGCTTTTCCGGCCCCCTGCATTCACTGACGCGTCGAGGGCAAGTCCACCGAATCTCCTTCCCCATGCCGGGCTTATTGCGATGAACGGGCGAGCAAGCGAGAACAAAACTAAGGTATGCTCGGCTTTTTCGTTCGTACAGATTCGGTATTCTTCGTAAATCTGGCAGGGGGCGCCGCCACTGAATCCTGTTGACGTCAGACGCCGCTCCCACCATACATGTTGAAGCGGCCTGGTTCGGAAAGTTTGGATGGCTATGGAAGTTCGCAACCTGATTCGAATTGCGTGTATGGCGAGTCTATTCGGCCTGAATACCGGCTGTCGCAACGACGTCGAATCGTCAAAAGATCCCGTGACCGATGCGTCTCCCAACAAGGCCGCAACGAAGTCCTTAACCTCCGAAGATCTCCGCCAGGCCATTGAATTCAAGACCAGGGGGCTTGGGCATCTGGAAAACAAAGAGTGGGCTCCGGCAGAAGAAGCTTTGACCGCACTGGCGAAGCTCCTGCCTCAGGATCGAGCGGCTTTACGAAATTTGGCAGTTGAACGCGTCCTGGCGCTACTGGATCGCGAATCCCCATTCTCTCAATCGAGCGATCCGGATGCCTACGCTGCAGCCATCGCAGGTGCAAAAGAAGCAATCACAGCAATGCGGGCAGCCTCTCCTGAGGATGCGTTGCTGGCCGACCATATGCTCGGGCGTTTGTTAGTTCACAGCGATTCACCGCAACAATCCACGGCCGCAGAAGGAATTGATTTGCTGAGGAAAGCGGCAGAAGCCAGCAACCTTCCGGAGTACTGGTTTGCTCTGGCAGCGGCAATGGAAGGGCATCGCGATTTCAACGATACAGCTGGCCCCATTAATGCACTCATCAAAACCCATGAACTACAACCGGACAACATGTTTGTCGTCCACAAATTACTGGAACGTCAGGCGCTTGGACTCAATTCCAAAGACCCAATGGTCCAGGAGGCAGCCAGGAAAATACCAGAGACAATACGTTCGGCTCGAAGCCTGGTCGCACCGCTGAATGCATCCATCGTTAAACAGCGGAAGACCGACTTGCTGGAAGTCATTGACAAAGCAATGGCGGGTTTCGATGGCACGAATCACGCTGCCCTGATGGGCACGGCCATGATCACAAAAAACCTGATGTTGCCGGAACTGGCAACACAGATTGACCGAAGACGGATTGACCGCAATCTGCTGGACTATGTGCTGACCGATTTCGAAAGCGATACTGTTCAACAACTGCAGGCAGCTGGCCTGCTGACAGTCAATTCCGAAATTGTCATTCAATCGTTCACCAGGGGCGAAGGACTGCCCGGCGTTCAGGCAGTGTCGCAGATTGAATTTCAGGACATGAATCTGGATGGTGTGGACGACCTGATTGTATGCTCGCAGGGAAAGATTCAAATCTATGCGCGCGATGTGGAAACGGACAAATGGACGGCCATTGCAGAAGCTGCCGGCGAACTTCCCTTCAGTGGCTTCAAGCTGGCCGACCTGGACCGCGATTTTGATCGAATGATTTCTGATTTGAAGGCCCCGGTATTACTGCGTGATCGCGATGGAGATCGCAGGACTGTGACGGACCCGGCTGGCAAGCATCGCTGGTTTGATGCAGACCTGGACGTGATTGCCTGGCATGCAACTACGATCAGCCTGTTCAGAAACAACGCGACCGATGACAACGTACGCAGTTTGGAAACCATCACCCAGATCAACCTCCCCGCAACGATCAACGATGTGGAAGTGGCTGACATCGAGGCGGACGGAGACCTGGATATCATCGCCGCAACTGAAGCAGGCCTGACTGTGATTTTGAATCTGGAACGCTCTGGATTTGAAATCGTGACAGAAAGCATCGCTGCACCAGAATATCCGATTTCGGCGTTAGCAATCGGTGACTGGAATCGTGATGTCGCGATGGATCTTGTTGGAGTCAGCCTCGATGGCGCGGCCGGTACTCTACAGAACATGCTGCACAGTCGCTTCCGCTGGCTGACCGACACGGACGGAATTGAACAGGTGCCCGCGGCATCGGAGGTCAGGATCCTGGATTGTGACAGGAATCAAAGCTGGGACCTGCTGACCTGCGGCCCGCAGGGCCTGACTGTGACAATGACAGCCACTTCGATGACGGGCAGAATGTCTTTGCTTCGAAAGCAGATCGTCACGACAGATGCCGTAACCAGCATGGCTGCAGAGGATATCGACAACGATGGATTTCCGGATATCATCGCACTGGCAGCCGGCAAGGTCAGGCTGTTTCGCGGCTTGGCCGATGGATCATTCTCGGAAATCACTGGCTTGATTGCTGATGATCTGGATGCCCGGACCATCGCAGTTGCCGACGCAGACGATGACGGTGATCTGGATTTGATTGTGGCGACCAGCGATTCGCTGCATCTGCTGAGCAACGAAGGCGGCAATACAAACGGATGGCTGGATATCGTGGCCAGGAGTGAAGGCAATCCCGAACAGTTTCCTTCGCAGCGGGTGAACATGCACGCGATCGGTGGCGTCATGGAATGTATCGCAGGGACTCACCGACAATCGTTAATCATCGACAAACCAAGGTTGCATCTTGGAATCGGGGATGCACCGAAAGCGGATGCTGTCAGAGTCATATGGACCGACGGCGTCCCTCAGAATATTGTGGTTCCGAATCTTCTGAAGCCGCACGTGGGAGCATTGCATCCACAAATCCTCAAGGGATCATGCCCGTATATTTACACCTGGAACGGAACGCAGTTCGAATTCTTCAGTGACTGCCTCTGGGCCGCTCCCATCGGGTTGGTTCAGGCAAACGGTGACCTCGCACCAACACGCGATTGGGAATACCTGCTGATTCCGGGGGAACAGCTCGCCGAAAGAGATCAGCAGTACACTCTGCAACTTACTGAAGAACTTTGGGAAGCCGCCTACTTTGACGAAGTCAAGCTGGTTGCCGTGGACCATCCGGCAGATGTATCCATCTTCACAAATGAAAAAGTCGGATCGCCTCAAATGGCGGCCCATCGCATTCACACCGTGCAAAAGCGGCACTTGCCAGCGTCAGTGACTGACGGTCGTGGCAATGATCTGTTACCCGCCCTGAAGTCACAGGATGGGAACTATACGAAAGCCTTCGAACAACGCATCGTTCAGGGTCTGACGGACCAATGGACGATGGAATTTGACCCGGGATTGCCAAACCGGCCTCATAGCCTGCGACTTGTGCTGATCGGCTGGGTCTTTCCTACGGACACATCGATAAACGCAGGCCTCTCCCAGAATCGATCCCTGCAGGGCCCGATGCCACCATCTCTTGAAGTCATTGATACTGAGGGACAATGGAAGACCGCGCGTCCATTCATTGGATTTCCAGGCGGAAAAACAAAGGCCATGGTCATTGACTTGTCTGATGTATTTCTCACAGACGATTTCCGGTTCCGAATAACATCAAGCATGGAGCTTTACTGGGACACAGCTTTCTTCATCGTTGACGAACAGGACGCAGAAACGATTGTTCAGGATTGCACGTTCATCAGTGCTGATCTTCATTACCGTGGCTTCTCTGCCCGCACGTATGCCGACAACGCTTTGTTCCGGAATGGCTATGCACCTGAAGGCTATGACTATCAGGCAGTATCAACACAGCCTCGGTGGCACGCGATGATGGGCCGATTCACGCGTTACGGCGATACAACGCCGCTGATCCATGACGCAGACGATCAAATGGTTGTCATGGGACCCGGTGATGAGCTGACTCTGAATTTCGCGGTACCAACCGGCAGAGTGCCCGAGGGCTGGAAGCGAGACTTTATTCTGTACAACGTTGGATGGGACAAAGATGCCGACCTGAATACAGTTTATGGTCAGTCCAGCGAACCTTATCCGTCCCGATCCATGAACCAGTATCCGGAGACGATCAACATCGATGAGCAGACAGGTTCATCGGACACATTCTCGGAATACATGCAGCAGTGGCAAACTCGTGAATGGTCGCCGAGAACACTCTGGAAACTCAGGTAAGTGATTTCACAGAAAGCAACTCCCGCAGATAACCTTCGCATCAGCACTCAGGAATAAACTCTCGCCAACTGCTGCACACGTTCTGGTGGATATAGAAAATTCTGACGGCCAAGTCAGATTCTCGTGAACCGCTCTTTGCAAACGCACGTTCCCGTGATTTGTTCATCAATCCCGGAAATCCAGTGCGAGCGGAAGGGGCGAAGGTGAAAATGATCTCAATACAGTGCATTTGCGGCGAAAGATACGACGTCGATGATCGTTATTCCGGCCGTACCACCCAGTGCCCCGTTTGCACCAGCCAGCTTCAGGTGCCCGCTCCAAGCGGTCATGAAACCACTGTACTACCGCCCCGACGACGCAAAAAGAAACAGCCATCGGCAAAGCCACGAGCCCGAGCTGTCCCTGCAGATGACTACACTCCCGCCGCGATCGACAACGAAGAAATGCCCGGCGCGGCGGTCGCACCCCTGACGCTGCTGCTGTTGATCAATGGAATGCAGTCCATTCGCCATCTCATGTTCATTGGACTGCATTTTTTTGATGATCGATACACAGGGCTCCTGACGGGCCCCGTCATTCTGGCTTTGATGCAGGCCGTGGTTGCAGCATCGATCGCGGGTATTCTGCTTTGGAATAGAACCGCAGTTCTTGTCGCGGTGATAGCCGCCATCGTCCGCTGTCTGTGCGATGGATGGATCCTGAAAGCACTGGGCAGCAGTGCCATCCTGACTCTCGTTACGCTCATTACCTCGTTGTTGCTTATCCGGCACTATCGGCCCGTCGCCTGGAAGCGTTTGATGCGCAAGACGACGGTTCTGCCCTGACACTCCTGTACGGTGCCGTCTGACGAAATTGCGCAAGGAATTGCAGAAACACCACTGCGGGCTGAATACGCAATTCGATAGCAGTTTCTGTTTGAATTTCTGCCGACCGACGACAAGAAAATGATCAGGCGTCAGCGCGTGCAAAATTAGGGCTCACTGGTGTTAACGTGAATTCGACTGTTCCGAGTGACCGATCCCGAATTGATCACCATGCGCGACGGGCTCACCATCTTTCCAGTCAATCTCCAGCATTTTTTCACTTCCAACGTCCCGACCAACTTCGTCCGTCAGAAGAGCCACCTGGTTGAATGTCACCGTTTCAAAGACTTCACCACTGGACGGATAAGCAAAGCGACCATCGATACTGAAAGTCACCCAACCAGGCTGGTCTCGCACCGGAAAACTCTTCATCTGGACCGGTGGCATGACCGTCGCATCGTAAACGTGCAGATGACTGTTGTGACCATCCGTGACCCAAAGCTGTTTTTCATCGGGTGTCAATCCAATTCCATGGCTTGGGCAGCCGTGGCGTTTCACTGGCCCCATTGAAAACCCATTCACTTCGACACGGTGGATTCTCTTCCCCGTTTCAAGATCGCCGATTTCAAATCCCAGGCAATCGTTGATGCAAACAAACACCAGCGACTCCGACCCGTTGATCGTGAAGGGACGGATATTGTGGCTGAAGGGTCCGCAGGTCTTGAACACAGAATGTCCCTGAGTTTCGACAATCGTCAGCACAGGCGACTTAAGCCCCGCCAAATATGCAAATCGACCACTCGGACCACAGATCGTATTGTGAGCGCCGGAATTCGTTTGAATCCTGTTAATCAAACTGCCATCAGCTGCGTTGACCACGTGCCAATGTCCTTTTTCCAGCGAAGGCACATAAAGAATATGGCCGTCAGGAGTAAGCGACATTCTGTCACAGCCACCGTCATAGAATTTTTCCCAAAGCAATTTCTCGGTCGTCAGATCCAGGCAGCTTAAGGATGTCAGCGTGCTGACATAAATCCGATCGGTCACGGAACTGGCACAGATGCCTTTCACGTTGATGGGCTTTCCACTGGCATCGAGTCCTGATGTTGGAATCCTTTTGACGAACGCATGATCGTTATCGATGTCGAACACCAGAATGCCATGACCACCATATTCAGGGTAGTTGCGAATACCAGGCGACGCGACGTACAGGTATCGACCGTCCTTTAGCTGCCCACACGCAACGGGTGGGCAGAGCACAGCAACCAGAAGCAGGAGAATGCGCATAGCGTTCTTTCTGTTGACGAAGCGACGATTAGCAGTGACGCGAACAACCTGAAGTCTCGCGGCAGTTTTGCAGTCTGCCGATTGTAATTTGAAGTTGAAACGGCAGGTCGGCGAAGGATTGTGTTGTCACAACTCAGACGCTCAGCAAGAATACGGCTTCCCGCCGACCCACCGATCGTACTTCCCGCCAAATCGAAATTGACCTGCCATGTCTGTCCTTCGCTTCGCGCTGTTTTCGGCCGTGACTTTCCTGTCCGGCAGTCCGTCACTTCCTGCTGAAGATGCCGACGTAGCAACAGTCATTGCACCATTCCTGAAAGCACACTGCCTCGATTGTCACAACACGGAAACGGCAGAGGCAAAATTGAATCTGGAAACAACCAGATCCGCTGCGGATATTGTCGACCGACATCAGGTCTGGCAGGAGATCATCCATCGTCTTCAGGCTGACGAAATGCCGCCCGCCGATTATTCCCCGCGGCCATCGGAACAACAGGTTGGCGAGATTGTCAGGCAGATTCAGGAAATCCTGATGTCGGAGGCGAAGCGAAATGCAGGTGATCCGGGTGAAGTACCGGTTCGTCGGCTGAGCAATGCAGAGTACAACTACACCATCCGCGATCTCACGGGCGTTGATATTCAGCCGACTCGAGAGTTTCCGGTCGATCCCGCAAATGAAGCTGGATTTGACAACTCTGCAGAATCATTAACTCTCTCTCCCGCTTTATTCAACAAGTACCTCTCCGGCGCCCGGGAAGTCGTTCAGCATCTCGTACTCAAACCAGACGGTTTTGACTTTGCTCCCCATCCTGTGATGACGGACACGGACCGCGACAAGTACTGCGTGAATCGAATTGTCGACTTCTATCGACAACAGCCAACAGACCTGGCCACGTACTTCCTCGCTGCTCGTCAACTTCAGGTTCATCCAGGCAAGTCAGTGAGATCTGTAGATGCTGTCGCTGCAGAATTTGGTATCAGCGCAAAGTATCTGTCAACGTTAACCCGTCTGCTGATCGATAGCCAGGACGACTACGGACCACTGGAGATCGTACGTCGAATGTGGCGTGAAATCCCTGACAATGCAGATGAATCAACCGCAATGGAGGCATGCCGCAGGATGGCAGAATTTGTGGCCACCGTTCGGCGTCGTCTGGAACCGCCCGTTGAAGGACTCGATGTACGAGGTATTCACCGCGGTGCTCAGGCATTCGTGCTTTGGAAGAATGATCAATACGCAGCCAATCGTCGCCGATTCAACTCAGCGGCTACCATCGACGCCCCTGACGTTGCACCGACAACACTGGAAGAACAGTCTTTGGTGCTTCCAGTGGATGGAGAAGAGCGTCGACAATACTGGAGAGCATTAGCCCGATTTGCAGACATCTTTCCAGATGCCTTCTACATTTCTGAACGGGGGCGCGACTATGTGGGCGTACCACGTGAAAAGCAGGAGAAAGGACGACTGCTTAGCGCTGGCTTCCACAGCATGATGGGGTACTATCGTGACGACGCGCCGCTATGCGACCTGATCCTCACTGAAGACCAGAAGTCCGAACTGGATCGTCTCTGGCGAGAACTGGATTTCATCGCCTACGCCCCCGTCAGGCAGTATCAGGGATTTCTCTGGTTCGAGCGAACAGACTCTCAGTGGATGCGAGATGAAGTCTTCGATTTTGCGAGGCCTGAGAACCTGAACGCACTGGAAGAAAATCAGATCGAAAAGCTGTCTGAAGTTTATCTCGACAAAGCCCGAAGAAATGGTGCTGAAGGAGTCTCAGAACAAGCGATCGTCGATTACTTCCGGAATATGAACGGTGCCATACGGTGGGTCGAACAGGCACGCCTGGCAGCAGAGGCTTCGCACCTGGTACAGCTCGAAGTTTTTGCGGCAAAATGCTACCGGCGACCACTTGCGGATACGGAAAAACACGAACTGAAAACTTTTTATCAGTCACTCAGGTCGAAGGACGGGCTGACGCACGAAGAAGCCATTCAGGACACGATTGTTTCACTACTGGTCTCACCTCTTTTCTTCTATCGCACGGATCTGGCTGCGCGGACGAATGATTCCGGTCCGTCCCTCACAACAAGTCGACACGCTCTGGATCGCTTTCAACTTGCAAGTCGCCTTAGCTACTTTCTGTGGTCGAGCATGCCGGATGAAGAACTACTGAATCTTGCAGCCAGCGGTCATCTTCAGGACCACGACCAACTGAAATCGCAGGTCCGGCGAATGCTGCAGGACAAACGATCCCGCTCACTGGCGATCGAATTCGCAGGGAACTGGCTGGGATTTCGACGATTCGAAGAGCATAACAGTGTTGACCGAAATCGTTTCCCGCAATTCACCGATGCACTGCGTGCCGCGATGTTCGAAGAACCGGTGCGGTTTATTCATTCGATCATTCAGAATGACAGTCCTTTGCTAGATTGCCTTTACGCAGACTACACGTTCGTGAACGAACCACTCGCACGACACTACGGCCTCGAATATCCCTCATCGCCACCAGAATCGACAGACGATGGCTGGATTCGAATCGAACAGGCGGCACAGAAGCAGCGTGGTGGTCTGGTCCCGATGGCGGTATTTCTCACCCAGAACTCGCCAGGGCTGCGCACCAGTCCCGTAAAGCGAGGATACTGGGTTGTTCGAAAGCTGCTTGGCGAACACATCCCCGCGCCGCCTCCCAATGTCCCGGACTTGCCCGAAGACGAATCAGCGTTGGGCGACCTGACGCTTGCGGCGGCACTTGCAAAACACCGGGATCACGCGGCCTGTGCGGGCTGCCATGACCGGTTCGACTCCGTCGGACTGGTGTTCGAAAACTACGGCCCCATTGGAGAATTGCGATCCATCGACCTTGGTGGTCGTCCCATCGAATCATCGGCCGTCTTTCCAGATGGTTCAGAGGGTAGCCAGCTCGTGGATCTTCAAAGGTATCTGAAGCAGAATCGAGAGTCCGATTTCATTGATACGTTCTGCCGAAAACTTTTGACCTTTGGTCTGGGACGCAGTTTGTTGTTATCCGACGACCTGCTTCTTGACGAGATGAAAGCAAAGCTGCACACTGACGGCTATCGATTCCGAAGCCTGATCGAAACCATTGTCACAAGCGAACAGTTCCTGATGCGACGCTGAAAACGCGTTGTAGAACATCCCGAACTCTCCATCGCAGGAACCTGAATCAAGCGAAAGAATTATGAATCATCACTCAGGACAAAATCGCAGCTTTCCTCGCCGAATGCTTCTCCAGGGAGCTGGCGTCACCATGGCGTTGCCATGGCTGGAATCCGTCCCGGTCTGGGGAATGACATCTGCATCTGGTTCGACCATCGCCGAATCTGCCGTCGCCGAATCTGCCGTCGCCGACACCAAAGGCTCGCCAACACCGAAACGATTTGCAGCATTGTTTATGGCCTGCGGGGTCAATCAGGAACACTGGTGGGCCAAAGGGCAGGGCGGAGAAATGGAATTGAGCAAAACCCTTTCTCCAATGGAACCTCTGAAACAGAAGATGAATTTCATCGACGGTTTATTCAACCGGAATGCCACGGGCGTGGGTATCCACCCCGGACAAACCGGAAACATTCTTTCCGGCGCTGCGCTTCAGAAGGGATCCGAACTTCGAGGTGGAATCAGTATCGATCAGCTCCTCGCCAATAGGCTGGGGCAGGAGACTGCTCAGCCGAGTCTGGTGCTTGGCTGTGAACAGCCTGTGACGGGGTATCACGAAACAAACTTTTCGATGGCTTACAGTTCACATATTTCGTGGCAGAACGCAACGTCCCCTGTCCCCATGGAAGTCTACCCGTCACTGGCATTCGACAGCCTGTTTGACAATCGCGGAAATCGACGCAACAAGAGTGTGCTGGATCGGATTCAGGAACATGCTGCGAGCCTGAGTCGTCAGGTGAGCGATGCCGATCGAGTCCGACTGGATGAATACCTGACCAGCGTGCGAGAAGTTGAGAAGCGGATTGACCGCGCAAGAGGAGATCAGAATAAAGCGGCTGAGCGTGCGACGCAGAATGGAACTCCCCTTGTTGCGATGAAGCGTCCGGACAACGGCTTGCCGGAAGATATTCGTGAACACATGAAGTTGATGTGTGACGTCACAGCCATCGCCTTCCAGACGGATAAGACTCGTTTTGCAACTCTTCTGCTTTGCAGAGACATCTCCGGATTGTTTTACCCGTTCCTCGATGTTCGCAACGCTCACCACTCGGCATCACACAACGATAAGTCAGACGACTTTGAACGTATCTCTCGGTACTATGTCAGCCAGATGGCCTATCTGGCGTCGAAGCTCGACACGATGAATGAAGGGAATGGAACCGTGCTGGACCATTCCTGTCTGATCTTTGTCAACAACATGCTGTCCGGCAGCCGACATGATTCCAGCCGGGTGCCGCTATTCACCGTCGGCGGTCTCGGTGGAGCACTTCAAACTGGCAGAAACATGAACTACCAGGACAAAGGCGACGACAATCGAAAACTTTGCAGCCTGTATCTGGCGATCGCAAATCGTATGGGACTTAATCTCGATGCATTCGGCGATGCGTCAACGGAACTTCAGGCCATTTAGTCCGACGAGAACAGGTCAAATCATATCCAGCTTGCGGTGGCGTCGTTCCGGCGGCCTGGCGCATTCGGCACAGATGCCGTTGACTTCCAGTCGGTGGCCATTCATTCGAAACCCAAATTCACTGGCGACCCGCTCAAGGATCACCGAGATCTCGTCGTTACGAAATTCGACCAGCTTGCTGCACTTGCTGCAGATAAAATGGTCATGCTGTGGATAACCATAGTCGTGTTCATAGACTTCCCGGTCATTAGCTCGGGCAACCTTACGAATCAGGCCGGCTTCTTCAAGAGAACTCAGTGTTCGGTAAATGGTTGCTCGACTGACCCGACCACCATTGATCCGGGGCTTCGATAGCCGGGCTACAATCTGATCAGAATCAAAGTGCTCATGGTCGGCGAAGATTTCGCGAACGATTATCTCTCGTTCCTGCGTCAGACGTTTACCTTTGGTACCCAGGTATTCACGAAACTTTTCAACGGGGGAAACTGCCACATCCTGGGGAGCCAGCTCGCTCACGATAAACCTCTTTGCCTATTCTCTTTTCAGGCGCCGCTTATTGCTGACAGCCGTCTTGTAAATTACTTTCCCTGTCCGGTGTACTTTCCGGATCCTGACCAAGTCGCTCAATCATGATCCGAACAGATCGTTCCAGCAATTCATCGGAATCGTAGTCACCAGATTCAACCGCCTTTCGAATTGTCGCAAGACGCTCATCCCTGAGTTGCGCCATCTCCTCTGCAGTGAGGCCAGCGTTCGCTGAAGCCTCTGCCGCATCGGAACCATGGGAAGACTTCTCCCCAGCCTCTGCCAATGCTGCTTTTTGACTTGCTGAGAGTGACATACTGAATCCTCGAAAGGTTGCTGCTCTGGCACGGAACCAGCCCACACCAAATCTTCAGAAACCTGCACAGAACGCACACCATCGTATTGCCGAAACTGGAGATGGTCCAGCACGTTCTGTTAGATCACCGATAAGTCGAAGATTATCCCGAGAATTGGCGCAAACTCAGGAATCTGGGGAGGTTGAGCGTTATCTGCAGGGCAAAAGAAGTGATGAGCCACTGTTTACGTAGACAGCAGAGGGATCATTCTGACAGCAACCCGTCGTTTTCCTGACCGGTCAAATCCTGTGACGAGCTTTCGGTGGGCGATGGAAATACGGAATTCCAGAGCGGTATATTCAAACGGTCGCCCAGCTTTTCAATCTTTCGATTGATTTTACCGGCCAGTCCACTGTTTGCTTTCCTGACGGCGTGCATCACGAGTGGCTGAAACATCTCGCCGATCTCGCGAGCCACATTACCTTTAACGTGGCTAATTCGATTCA
>JAGQQE010000168.1 GCA_020426345.1 Planctomycetaceae bacterium | reverse complement strand
ATTCACGACTGATGTGCTTGGTGAAGACTGCAATACGCTGGTCGACGTCCTGCCTGCTTCCGAAGGCCAGCGCCCACGCGTTCAATTCTGGATCGATGAATTTGTTCTGGAAGCCAATCCCGACCTGAAGCAACAGATCCATGTTCTCGGCAGAACATTCGCGAATCAGATTCAGGTTTGCGGAAAACCTCAGGTGGTACCGGGCGGCGAAGCCGTCAAGAACGACGTCCACATCGTCGAACGGATGCTGAAGGTTTTCAACGAGGCGGATCTGGATCGCCGCAGCTACGTCGTGGTGATCGGTGGCGGAGCCGTTCTGGATGCAGTTGGATTTGCCGCTGCCATCGCCCACCGTGGGATTCGCCTGGTGCGAATTCCCACGACCACTCTGGCACAGGCCGATTCCGGTATAGGCGTCAAGAATAGTATTAACCTGTTTCACAAGAAGAACTGGATCGGCACCTTTGCAGTGCCCTGGGCAGTCATCAACGATCGTCGGCTGCTGCAAACGCTCAGTGATCGGGACTTCCGTTGTGGGTTCTCCGAAGCCGTCAAGGTTTCGCTTTTGAAGGATGCCGACTTCTTCCAGCGGATCTGCAGGGATGCCAGGGCCATCGCGGCAAGGGGCGCTGAATGCTGGCCAGTGATCGCGGATTCGGCAAAATGGCATCTCCGACACATCACCGCCGGGGGTGACCCATTTGAGATGCTGGAAGCGCGGCCACTGGATTTTGGCCACTGGTCGGCCCACAAACTTGAAACGATGACCGAGTTCGAACTCCGGCACGGCGAAGCGGTGGCCATTGGAGTTGCCGTGGATACGGTGTACTCCGGTCTTCGGCACGGATTACCCTCCGACTCTGTTGAACGCGTGCTGCAGTGCCTGAGCGATTTGAGACTCTTATTTCGCCATCCTGCGATGAGCCGAACTGATGAACTTTTCGCAGGACTCGAAGAATTTCGCCAACATCTGGGTGGACGCCTGACTCTCACCATGCTTCAGGAACTCGGCAGGCCGATCGATGTGCACGAAGTCGATCGAACGGCGATGAGGCAGGCCATTCAAACGGTCGCCGATCGGGTCTCCGCCGAAACCCGTCCCGCACCAGCGAATTTGCCGCGCGTCCTGTGAATCAGGGACGTTCAGTGGATTCAACGGAACTGGGATGGTATGGTACCGAGCTTGATGGGAGGATCTTGTGCGTTGGTCATCAATGACAGGATTGGCCTCCTCCAGTCCCGGGAGCCAAGGAAGCTCCGTTCCTGATTTGAAAGCGTGTTGGTTAGGCTATGTCCAAAAGTCGTCTGTCGATGCGCCGCGAAATTGAAGCGGCCGAAGCCTCCGGAGTTGCGGAGACGAAGAAGAAGACCCGTAAAAAGGCGTCTGCAACCAAAGACGAAGGCACCGGCACCGCGAAAAAGAAGCGAGTGACGAAGCCTCGGACCCGACGTGCCAAAGAAGCGGCCCAGCGCCGCCGAATCGTTTGGGTCGTCTACAGCAGCACAATGCGGGAAGAAGGGCGTTTCCTGTTCTTCGAACGTGACAAAGCTGAGGAACGATTGCAGCAACTTCTGGCAAAAGGCAAGCGTCGCTACTTTATCCAGCCCATCAAGGAAGTCCTGAATCCGGATGGCACTCCAGTGGTGCAGGTGGCCACCAGTGCGATCGACGATGATATGGACGATGAGGTCGCCGCTGCTTCGCCAGAGGCCGCAGAAGATGATGTGGAAATTGATGCGGACCTGGATCTGGACGTAGATGCGGATGCCGACGATGCAGACAGTGGCGATGACGTAGAAGAAGAACCAGCTGACAGCTAACAACCGGCAAACTTGATCAGCCTGACAAAATCAAGCGGCACACACTAACTCTTTCGGTTACTGTGTGCCGTTCGTGTGTCCCATCTCGGCGGAGCCGTCTATCGTTTGTTTCCTTCCGAGTGAACCCATGACAAGCAGTTCCCAAGAACCCAGCGAAAGGGATTTCTCCTCGCTCCCCGGCCTCGACGGTTTGATTGCTCAGGTGCAGGGGGGAGATGAAGAGGCAGCAAAACGACTTCTGGATGAATTCGGGCCCCACATTATGCGCGTGGTCCGCCGTCGACTGAATCCGCGCCTCCGCGAACGCTACGATTCGCAGGACTTCACTCAGGCCGTTTGGGCGTCTTTCTTTGGTGATCTGCCAAGTGCAGGCAAGTTCACCAAAGCGAACGAATTGATTCAGTTCCTGTGTCGTGTTGCCAGCAACAAGGTGATCGACGCAGGTCGAAGAGCAAAGGTACGTCGCGAGCAGCATATCGGCGACCAGGATAACGGCGACGTACAACGGGATAATCGCCTGCAATTGGCAGAGCCCACTCCCAGCCAGCATGTCATGGCTCAGGAAAAGTGGGACAACCTGCTGCAGGACGAACCCGCGGCTGACCGCCAGCTCCTTCAAATGCGCCGGCAGGGACTGACGCAGCCGGAAATCGCGGAGCGACTGGGGATCTCTGAACGACAGGTCAGACGCGTGCTCAGCCGGCTATCCCGAAAGGCAAACCCGGAAGAGTAGGTAATCTTCGGAGGCAATCCTGATGGGTGGCCAGATCTGTTTGTGACTATCCTGTCAATTCGGAATCTCCAGACATTATTGGGTTTTGTGTATGCATTTGGCTGAACAAGACAACAGTATAGATGGCCATCAAAGGAGCGGTATCGGGGCATGATGTTATTGTCCTGAATCTCCACTGAAGAGCCGCTTGCCATAGTTTCTGCCTGAGACATTCGTTGATGACGTCGCGCGAGTCAGACACATCAATCCAGCATTCACCGCCGCCCACCGGCGGAACGCAGGAATTCGTGTCTCAGCTCATTCGAACGTTTCCTTCCGACAGAACGTTCTCTGCCCGCGAAATCGTCAACAGTTTTCCGCACCTGGCGGACCATCGATCCTGTCTGATCGATTTGGCCTACGAAGAATTCTGTCGACTTCGTGACGCCGGGGCGAAAGTCACGCCAACAGAATTCGCGGGCCGGTATCGTGACATCGAGCAGTCGCTTCACCGAGTGATTGAGTTTGACCAGATCATCCATCAGCACCCCGAAGTCATCGAGTCGGTGCCGGACGATCACTGGCCAGTGGCAGGTGATTCATTTTGCGGGATGCAGTTGATCGAACAAATTGGCCGTGGGGTCCTGTCCCGGGTCTTCCTTGCCAAACAGGAACGACTCGGCAACAGGCGCGCGGTGGCAAAAGTTTGTGCCAGAGGCGAACAGGAAGCCAGTCTGCTTGGCAAGCTCAGTCATCCCGCCATTGCGACGGTTTATTCTATTGACTCAGATTCACAGACAGGTCTGTCTGTGATCTGCATGCCTTATCTCACGAGAGCCACTCTGCATCATGTGACAGAGGTTCTTCGGACCTCGGACCTGACCGGCAAGACCGCAGCCGATGTGGCGCAGACAATTCGGAAGATCAACGCGGACGACAGCTATCTGGACAAGGATTCCGGAGAAGCAACCGAAATGATCTCGTGGCCTTTCGCCCGGCTCATACTTCACTGGGGTGAAAGGCTTTCGTATGCACTGCAAACTGCGCACAGTACCGGTATCCTGCACTGCGATGTAAAACCCGGAAACGTGCTGGTTCTGTCGGACCTTTCAGTGCAGCTCCTGGATTTTAACCTCGCGTCGACAACAACAGGGGGTGAACGGATCCTTGGCGGTACCATGCCGTACATGGCGAGCGAACAGCTTCAACTGATCATTGACTCCGGAAGCCGGCCCAGCGAAGGCGACGACGAAACAAATTCGCACGATCAGGGGGCATCGGCCGCGACAGATGTCTACGGTCTGTGTGCCACGTTGTGGCATTCTTTGACCGGTAGTCCACCGTTTGGCGTTGGGCTTGATGGTGACAGGGTGGGCGGCGCGAAGAACATTCTCGCGCAACAGCTCATCGGCGCGGATATCGACCACGCGTTGGCCTCGCATCCGGAAGTGCCTCGTGAAGTTTTCGAACTCCTGGCAGATGGCCTTCATGCGAATCCCGCGGCGCGGCCCGCGAGCGCAAATGAGTTGGCTCGTCGATTCGCAAGTCTGCAGGTTCAACTGTATCAAACTTCACCGCGCGAAAAGTCACCTCTGCGCAGAACCGTCCTCCTCACATCACTTGCACTGGCTGCCGCGTTGGCGCTGGTCGTCTTTGCCTACAGCTTTTCAAACCGAGCGACGGAACCCGGCTGGAGGAAAGCAGCACGACAGTCTCTGCAATCAGGCCGACTTGTCGAGTTTCAGGAATCGCTGCAGAGGCAATTAGCGTCCCATCCTGAGGACGCGGATCTCGCTTTCGAATTGTGCCTGAGTTATCTGCACCAGCAGGAGTTTCGACGCGCCCGCTCACTTATCAGTCAACTGATGACCGATGACGGCACATCATCGTCCCACGCTGGGATTCGGTTTTGTCAGGCCTATCTGACCAGCCTGGAATTTGAACCACCTGCATCGGGCTACGTGAGTGGAAACTCGACTTCCAAAGAACGGCACGACGTATTGCTCATGAAATCAGACCAGTTACTTGATGCGTGGCGTGAGGTTGCCACCACCGGTAACCGGGAAATCTCGTCTCTGGCACTCTTCAATGGTGCAGTCATCGCGACAGAATGTGGTGACTATCCAACGGCGCGATCTTTACTGTCACAGCTTCCAGAGGATTTCGATGTCCCCGGATTCCAGCGAGTCCAATCAACTCTGAATGTTCTGGAAGGCTCATCTACAGAATTGCCGGACCAGGGCGACTGTATCCGATTCAAATCTTATCCAACTTCCCAACTCAGCGAGGCTCAGACTCTTGCCGCCCTCGTTTGTCTCCTGTCCGTGAACGGCAGTGCCACGGTACGAGAAGTCGACCGATTCTTGTCCAATGTCGCCCCGGTCCATATTTCCAGACCAAGATTACGGCAGACCCTGCTCCGGAAATCTGTCTCCGGAAATCCGTCTTTGGTGAACGTTATCCTGAAGCACTCGCAGAGGGATGAGCCGCCCGTGAATTTTCTGGTTCACACCCTTGGCCTGCCGAATTCAGAGTTCTGACTTGCGTGTTCAGACAAACTGCTATTCCAGCCCTGGATCATTCCAGCGGCATCATTTGGGTAGAGACCTGCGGGGGAAGCTGAATATTCAACCCAGGATTTCGAAAATAGTTGTCCGGTGTTCCAGGGGGGATGCGATTCTTCCTGTAACGGGGGAGTGGAAGCGACGCAGAACCCCGGATTTTGAGGTGCTTTCTCTACCATCGAAGGGAATCAACCATGGCGCAGGCCTCCGATCTTACAGGGGAGTTCTCCACGTTTTTTGTCGGAGCGAACAAGGAAAGGGCGTTCGCCGGACACGACCATTTGGAACTTCGCCATGCCGAAACGGTGATCCGTCGAATGCTGCGATCATCCACAAGCGTGGCAGATCCGGTTCGCCAGCGGGTCCATGAAGCGGCGCGTATTCTCAACAAGGCGTTGGTGGAAACCGAATCCGTACGCCTTTCGGATGTCCACAGCATTGATACCAGACGACGTTATCGATCCACATCGTTCCGACTTGCCCGTCGTTTTCTCCGCCAGCTCTCAAGGCTCACACGAGCCTGACACAGTCGATCGCTTCATTTTCCATAAGAGCCGAGCCCATAGGGTTCGGCTTTTTTGTTTGATAATGAACTGTTGGCGCAGGGCCTGAGACCAGTGAATGTCATCATCCTGCTCGCTATCATGCTGCCCGTTCTGGTGTTTGCCGGTGTGCATGGTAGCCCATGAAAACATCATCTCGTTTCTTCCCCGGAAAGTCCGACTCTTGTGATTCCTCAACTCCTGGTTTCAGTTCGAAATCGTCAGGAAGCCGTCAACGCACTGGCGGGAGGGGCGCAGATTATTGATGTCAAAGAACCATCAAAGGGCCCGCTGGGAATGGCTGATGTGCCCACCATGATCGACGTGGCCGAGGCGACATTGCGGTGGAATCAAGCCAACCGAACTGCCGTATCCACAAGCTTTGCGCTGGGAGAAATCGGGGACTGGGAGGACAAGGACCATCAGGAGTCCCGTTCAGCAGCGTTGGAGGATCATCGAAATTTGGTGAACGCCTTCGGGGAGGGTCGATTGGCCGGCGTGCTGCTGAAGGTCGGGACAAGTCGAGCTGGAGGGGAACACGTTCGTTCAAACGTTTTTCCAGAATCGCTGCTACCCTACGTTGCATCGCTAGAGAATCCGGTGGCGAATTGGATCGCGGTCGCCTACGCGGACTACACGCGATGTCAGGGGATCTGCCCCCTCAAGCTCGCGGAACGGGCTGTCACAAGTCCCGGCTGTGTTGGCCTGCTGATCGATACTTTTGTTAAGGACGGACAGGGGCTGCTGCGTTTTATGTCGCAGGAAGCTCTTCACGCAATCCGGAACATCACGAGCACGGCAAATCTCCGACTGGCACTTGCGGGACAAATCCATACCTGTGACCTGCCTGCACTTTGCGGAATTGCACCGGATGTCATTGGGATTCGCGGGGCAGCCTGCGATTCGGGGGACCGAAAATCGGCCATCTCACAGATTCGGGTCCGCGATTTCCTCGAAGCCCTCGCAGCGACAAGGTGGTCAAGGCATCGGGAAGATGCTCAAAGCAATGTGAGTGGCCATCAGTAAAAGGCCCGCAGGCTCGGGGCCGTGCATCCCCGGAAGCCTGCGGCATCCATCCGCTTTCGCGATCCCGATTGAGCTCGGCAGCTCACAAGAGTGATCGCGGCGAGTTCTAGTGATGGTGTCCTGTGTTTCCGGAAAGGGCTCGAGCTTTCGCCATGGCGTCTTCTGCTTCCATAATCTTTCCACAGCGCTGGCAGATAATCGACAGCTGAGTGAATGAGAATGGGTCATTTGGATTCAGTTCGGTAACGCGTTGAGCATGTTTGAATGCCTCTTCAGGTTGTCCGATTTTCTGAAGATAGACCCCGAGCGCCATATGTGACTGAGCGTGGTCAGGATCTTCCGCCACGATGGCCTTGAGCTTTTCGACAGCTCCGGGCAGGTCTCCCTGATCTTTCAGCTTAACGGCCTCGTCATACTGCTTGTCTAAACTCGCACTGTTTTCCGACATCACTGCTCTCAATGAAAATTGAAGATTCGACTGGCAAACAACCGGGGCCGGGTTTTGACAGAAACCGCGCCCGGCCGCATTAACGCCGCAGACCCATCTCTTCCCGTCACGATTCTGGCGAAAACTCCCGGTCTGCTGGTCGTATCCTAGAAGGAACCATTGCAGACTCAATACCGTCGAGAAGTTTTCCAGGCTTCCAGTTCGTCATTCACCCTGAAATCGGGATTTGAGTGTGACACGACGGGGCGAAGAGACCGGGCCACCTTCGGCGTGATCGAACCGGTCAATGCGAATGTTCCACGTGGAACGACTGTCCTTCAAGCGAATGCCGTACTTCCAGGGACTTTGGCGAAGGCAAACCCATCGGTTTCCCTCCTGCATCGCGCGGTCTACCATATGCCTGCAGAGTTGATATGCAGATGGGAAAGCGTGTTGAGATTCAATTTTGGTTTGCGACCGGGATGCCAATGAGAGCACAGAGATCCAAAGCCGAGCCGGCAATTGTTTTCGCACTTGTCCTGCTGGGGCTGTTATTGCGGGCGAGTGCGCAAACGGAAAACGGAATTGAGCATTTTGATGAAGGGATCTACGCGTCCTCTGTCTGGTACGATCACGCTTTCGAGGTGCCTTATCCCTCACGTGATTTCTATGCACCGCCTTTTCTAAGCACTCTCATTTCCGTGTTGTCACTGTTGCCGGGAGCGGCACGAGTGGCTCCATTCCTGCCCTCCATCTTTTGCGGCTTCCTGAGTACGGTTGCCATCTGGTGGATTGCTCGCTCCTGGTTTGGCCGATCGGCGGGATTGTTCGCGGCCACCATTGTCAGTATGAGCGACTTTCACATCCTCTACTCGAGGATGGCCATGACCGACGTCCCAGCGATGTTGCTCATCCTGGTTTCGCTGGGGATGGGAGTCGCTGGAATTGATCGGCGATGTCCGGGGCGAATGGTTGGGGCTGGCATCCTGGCGGGACTTGCCTGGTGGATGAAATACACCGGCTGGCTGCCAGCTGCTATTCTTGTGACAGCCACATCGGTGTGGTGGATATGGCGGGGTCGCCGCCAGATAAGCTTCATCAGAACCGCCTCACTGCTTGGACTGATGGTGGCCGCGATGTTTTTGACCTTTGGCCCATGGCTCTGGCATTTGCAAAGCGTTGGGGGCTATGCAGCCGTTTCGGCAAACCATTCCGGATACATCCGCGGGCTGTCGGCATGGAGTGACGGTCTGGCATCTCAGCTGGCGAGCCAGTTCTGGCTGGATGGCTTTCCCGGGTGTCTGTCTGTCGGGCTGGGCATGTTGATTGCGGGGGCTCATCGATGGATGCAGGCTCGTTCCACGTGGAACGAATCTCCGGATTCCTCCGTGTCTGGCAATGATGCACAGGAACAAAGCCGTTCCCTGCCGGAGCCCCGACTTCACGTATTTCCGCCACCCAGCGTGCTGGCCCGCTTTGTTGCTGCGTCGTTGGCAATGACTGCCATCGCCCTGGCAATCTGGACTCCACTTCTTTTGACCTGTATCGCTCTGGGAGGCATGTCGGGAGTTATCCTTTGGCCGGGGCTTCAGCGAATGTACGAGAGAGCTCGCACACAGGATCTGAGCCCCCGGCATGAGGATTCGGTACCGCTGACACAAACGGATCTGGATTGTGCAGCGACCGTTGATCCCCTGCTGGCAGCCTGTGTGGTTACTGTCTGGTTTGTTGCGATGCTGCTCGTGACACCCTTCTACGCACCCTATCCAAGACTGTTTCTGCCTTTGCTCACTTCCATCTGGTTGGGGGCTGCGGGAGGCGTCGGCTGGTGGATCGAATCAAACCTGAGTGTGGCAAGACGGCGAGAAGACATGCCGCACAACACGGGAATGCTGAACAATCTGGTGCGCCGTGCAATGCTGGTTCTGATTTCATTCTCGGTGACGCTTGCGATAATCGCTGGTCGCGAGATTGGATCGACTCCCATCTGGCACAACCGCCGGTCGCTCGAGAATGCCGCACAGGAAGTGGCCGCCATGTGCTTTGGCGACGCGACTGGTACGTCACCGCAGATTGATCTTGTCCCATCAGGAACAGTGATCCGCCCCAGAGATATCACTCTTCTGACCCCCGACGTCCTGCTGGAAGATTCAAACCGTTTGGCATCAGTCGGCGATGATCAGCTGAGAAATCAACGGATGGTGATTTACGCTTATGGAGAACCGGCCCTGCTCTATCACCTCAACCAACTGGGGTTGGTCGTAAGTCCGGTTGCCCAACTGAACCTTGCATCCCCGAAGTCAGACGCCGATTCTGAGATCCCTTCGTATCTGATTGTTGGGCCCCATGCAAAAAGATCCGACGGATTCTGGGAAGAATGGATGGCTCGTCAGCATCAGTTTCGCTGGCTGGGCGACGTTCCATGGGCGCCCAGTGAAGTGGTATTGCTGAATCTTTACGATGTGAAGTGGCTGCAGATGCATCCCGAAAGCTTCGTTCAGTCGCTCGAAGTGTACCGAATTCGTTGACGCGACCGTTGCAAACCCGGGCTCCGGCAGAATCCATGCAGGTGCAGAATTCCCTACCACAGCCTGAACCGTCCTGACTGCGCTGACATGGTACACCCGGAAAACATCGAATTTCCAACGCAGGAGCCACACGGTGACCTAGGATTAACGCTGATGTCCTGCATTCCACGCACGGTAACTTCAGCCAATCATCCTTGAGACCGCAGTCATGTCACGATTCCTCCGCAAGAAGAAGATGGTCAATCGCCTCATTCAGGGCACCATGATCGCTCGGCTGGGCATCCACATTTTTGCTTACAACATCGCTATTCTGGCGCTGATTGTGATCACCTATGCCATCCAGATGTCAACGGCTGTTGTAACGGACCAGGCAGGTGACGCCGAGATATTCACACTGAAGAGCCAGCTGCTTACGGTGGGAGGCGCGATGTTGTTTATGATGCCCTTCATCGTATTCGATTTGCTTTGCCTCTCGAACCGAGTCGCAGGACCGCTCTACCGTTTCGAAACCATCCTTGCTGACTTCGTGAAAAGCGGCAGCCTGACCCGTGCCAGGATTCGCGAAGGAGACCTGCTGGTCGATTTCGAAAAACAATTCAACGAATTCGTCGAAGCTGTCCACGCCCTTTATCCTGAAACCATCCCGACCGCGACATCAGCGGTGGCGGTAAAGCACACGCCCCCGGGAAACGCAGCGACAACCGGGAGCACGACGAATGCTCCATCCGCTGCCGCTCACTGATTCACAGATGGTCCGTTGAAACTGGCAGCATCATCCGACAGACTAGCGCCCCATCGGGATCAAATACTGTCACAGTGTAGCTGACAGCGGGTTCTGCTCAGTCTGCCATTCAACCAAAGTCCTGACGACGTCTGCTTTGCCCATTGCTGGATTTGATTGATCAGGCAGCAACAGGCGGGCCGCAAAGGCGATTCCGAACGAGGGAATCGCCTTCGTCATTTTGTCATGACTTCAGAATGGAATCGGAGGTTTCAATTTGTCCATCAGCCTGTTCAGCAACAGCCACGGAATCAAACCGGATCTATCGATTGATGATATTATTCCTGAAGGCATCGCGGCCATGGACCTGGCTGCTGAAGCATCGACCTTATTGGTGCTGACATCTGCGGGCCAGCTTCGTCTGATGAATACGGCGGGCGATATTCTGGAGACGAACCGCAACTTTCGCGACGCATCGTCAATTGCCTGGTCAGCAGTCGGAAACTACGGCGCGGCAATTGTTCGGGATGACAAACTGGTTTGCTTCAATCGGCAACTGGATCCCGTGTGGGATGTTCGCGTGACTGGACGCATCAACGCCGTCGCGTTTGCTCCGCACGGCGGACATCTGGCATTCAGCACCGACGGCGGTCGGACCCATATTGTATCCATTGACAAAAAGGAGATCGCAAAGATCGATACACACCGGCCGATGGACCATCTGGCGTTCCTAGCTGAATCTCCCACCCTGATTGCTGCGGCCGAATTCGGAAGCCTCGCTGCCTACGATCTGAATGGAAGGGAATTGTGGAGCGAGAATGTGATGACCAACATCGGCGACATTTCAGCGTCCGGATGCGGCAGGCGAATCCTGCTTTCGGCATTCAATCACGGCGTCCAGATGTATAACCGGAATGGTAAAGCCAAAGGCCAGTTCATGATCGATGGGATCCCAAGTCGCGTTTCGGGAGCCCAGTTCAAAACGCGTCTGGCCGCTTTGACCCTTGAAGGACGCGTCTATTGGCTGGATTTCGAAGGCACTGTGAAGTGGGTTGCCGACGTGTCCGCTGACCCACCCGAACACATCCGAATCGATCCGCTTGGTGATTTCCTGTTTCTGGCCACACGTTCCGGTCGGCTCATTAAGCTGCACTGGACATAGATGAACTGAACGGAGTACGCACGATTCCCGGAACCCCGGACCGAGATCTCGCTGGTGAGTGTCACGGCAATGGACGTCAATCTGGGAATTCGCTCCGGCAGGTTTGTGATGAGACGGAGAATGCCGGTATCATTCCGGACCATCAGTTATGAAGTTCGAGTGCGGAGTGTTTCTGATATGTCGTCTGAGAGTGCAGTCCTGAATTCTTCTCCCAGCTGGTCCGACTTAGCAGACGCTGCCCTGCGCGGGGAGAGTATTTCCCGCGCGGACGCGTTGCGCATCGTGGAGGCCCCGGACACAGAATTGCTCGCCATCCTGGATGCGGCGTTTCGAGTTCGACGGCAGCATTTTGGCAACAGCGTCCAGCTCTACTATCTGAAGAATGCGAAGAGCGGGCTCTGCCCGGAAGATTGCAGCTATTGTTCGCAGTCCAAAGTCTCGGGGGCGGAGATTGAGAAGTACCCGATGCTGAATGCCGAACGCCTGCTCGACGGAGCCCGAAAGGCTGCAGAAAGTCAGTCTCGCACTTACTGCATTGTCGCCAGTGGACGCGGCCCGACCGATCGCGAAGTGGATCATGTTGCCGGCGTTGTGCGGGAGATCAAGGAACAGTTTGGTTTGCACATTTGCTGCTGCCTGGGACTACTGAAACCCGACCAGGCGCTGCGATTAAAAGAAGCCGGGGTTGACCGGATCAACCACAATCTGAATACCAGCGAACGATTTCACAGCAACATTTGCACCACGCACACATTCCGGGATCGTCTGGAAACTCTGGACATTTGTCGTGAAGCCGGGCTGGAACTCTGTGCTGGAATGATTGTCGGGATGGGAGAAACAAACGAAGACGTCGTCGACGTCGCCCTGAAACTCTCCGAACTTCGCGTTGAATCTATTCCTGTCAACTTTCTCAACTCAATCGACGGGACCCCCTTCGAAAACCTTGATCACCTTTCGCCGCAATACTGCCTGAAGGTCTTGAGCATGTTTCGGCTGACCAACCCTCGAACCGAACTTCGAATTGCCGGCGGCAGAGAAGTCAATCTTCGCAGCATGCAGGCCATGGGGCTTTATCCGGCGAACTCAATGTTCGTCAGCGATTACCTGACAACCCCCGGCCAACAAGCGATCGAAGACTTCCAAATGATTCGGGATCTCGGTTTCGAAATCACTTCCGGCGATTACGAATCAACAAAGCTGCTGGAACAGTGGAACCAGCCGTACACAAAATCTGCCACCGCATGTCAACCAGCGGGAGGTTGCAGTCACTAAATTTCGTGAGCCTGTGAATCGAGTCCGGGAAAACATCGCCCCGCGGCAGATTGTGTGACTCAACACATACAGAAGATTGCCTTGCGCTGAAACGGGCGGTGATTCCGCGAAGCCACTCGCCTCGCAGCCTGTTGAACAACGGGACTGGCTCGAGCAGGAAACTTTGAAACACGAT
>JAGQQE010000167.1 GCA_020426345.1 Planctomycetaceae bacterium | reverse complement strand
GTCAGCAGGAAGCCGAACTTCAAGCACAGACGGCGCAGCAACACACAGACTGGCCGACTCAACGGCAGGCAGATCCTGTGAAAGTCCATTGTCTGCCGGATGTGCTCCAAATTTTGAGCGATCCAGCCCCCATGGGAGTCCTTCAAGTCCTTCGTCAGCATTCACACCATTGGCTGACGACGACCCCGTGCTCCTTTCCCTGACGGAGATCATTTGCAGGGCGGAAGACATCAGTGGTCCACTGAGCGATGTCAGCTGCTGATACAAGATCGCGTCGGGCGAGTCTCCCGGGGCATTCTGCGGGCCGTTCTGGAGCAGGTTCTGCAATTGTGCAGCCAGTAAGGATCGCTTTATCGAATCGGCTTCGCTCTGCCATTTGGCCAGCAATGACCCAGCAGGAATGACGTGTCCGGTAGAACCGGTTGCGGGTTCCGAGAAGAAATGCCATACGTCGAGATGACCGTGCTGGTCCGCATGGGGGTTTCCAGCCAGCAGGTCGGGGGACAAGTCGCTCGCCATGTTCCATTGCAGAGTTGTTCCGTCCGGCAGACTTGAATTCAGAGTCATGTCGATTGAGGTCAGATCGCACGAATGGTTTCCGTCCCGAGGGCTGATGATCAGGCAGACGACATCATTTTGCCGCACAGCGATATCTTCCAGCGGACCATACGGGATGACGGTCGCGCCGTGACTGATGCC
The DNA here is from genome assembly GCA_020426345.1 of Planctomycetaceae bacterium. Taxonomy (GTDB): domain Bacteria; phylum Planctomycetota; class Planctomycetia; order Planctomycetales; family Planctomycetaceae; genus F1-80-MAGs062. Next base: position 12,269 of record JAGQQE010000167.1, on the reverse strand, counting down.
TGCAGCCAGTCGTTGCCTGGTGTTTCCTCGCCGCAATTCTATTGTCCATGCAGTCCCGTTCCCGCATTCGGGGTGGGCATGCTGAACGGCACCTTCGATGTTCAGTGTGCCCGTCACAGGGCTTTTCCAGCCGACAACAACCGAAAGTGTCGGGGCCGGGTGCACGGCAATGCTATGAGGCTTCATATTGCCGGGAATTCGAACATGCTGATCCGATGAATTGGCGACGATGCTGAGCGCGTCATCTTCATGCCACCCACTGATGAAAGCGTAGCCCGCACCGTTCTCCATCTTGCGACCGATAGGCGTTCCCAATCGCACTGGCCCTGCTGAACCGATTCCCATGTAGTCGAGCCATGCAGTGAGCGACGCAGCATCGACAGAGAATTCTTTGGCCAGCGCATGGATATCGGTGGTCTGTGATGTTTCACTGGCACGGGATGCGGCAGCAAGACATCGTTCGGCTGTGGAAAATAGCTGCTGGCGATGAGCGGCGAGTTCACGAGTCACATCGCGAACATCTCTTAGTAATAAATCCGGCCGCCCGGCCGCAACCAGTCGCGGTCGTTCCCAGACAACAACATCGCCGGACGACGATGTTCCGGCATCGCCCGCGACAAGGTACAACGAAATCTCCCGCTGGCCGGATTCGCCAGGGGCCAGCTGTGCGGCCGCCAAAGCAGAAAGTGGCAATCTGATGTCCTGTCGCGACACAATCGGACTGACAGGTTCCAGCCAGGAAGTCGGCCCGTTCACTTTGCCGATATGCCCCACCGTTGTGAACTGCCACAAAGCAGACTGCCATCGTGCAACCTGCTGAAGAATTTCTGAACGGGCCTCCGGTGAATCGTGATGCCATGCGGCACGAAGGTTGTTCAACAACAGCGAATCGGGCCGATCGGCATCCTCCAGTGATTCCCAGAGTGTCTGCAGGTAGCGTGCACTGAGTTGAGGTGAATTGTTGGCCGATGCCAGTGCAATCTGTTCAAACGTTACTGAGCCGGCTCGCAGGCCAGCTCGGTTTTCCAGCAATGCTGTCAGGTACTTTTCCAGCGGCAGTCGTCCGCCACCATTCGTATTGAAAACAATTCCCTGCAGATTGACCTGATCACCACCAGAGCTGTCGGTATATCGTGCATAGAAGCTGCGAATCTGATCGAGCATCTCATTTGTGAAGTCGCGTCGCGTATGGAATTTCGAAAAGCGAAAACCCTGAGGCAGAAGAACCGCATGTGAACTGATTTCGCGAGCAGCATCCAGGTATTTCGTGATCATCGCCGGGGACATGACCAGCGAACTTCCCGTATTGGTAAATCCTTCCCCCGATGCACTGTCCACCGGAAATTCGCGAGCCGGCTCCAGCGGCACACCGGTTAAGTCCTGAATGGTATAGGTGAACTCGGCATTGTTCAGACGTCGCAGGACGACGGGCCCGGGATCTCCGGCGCTTGCGAGGGCCTCCGCGTTCAGAAACTCCTGGACCCAGTTGCGAAACTGTTTGCGATCCCGGACGGACAGTTGTGCAGAATCCTTTGGCGGCATTTCGCCGTTGTCGATCATTTCCACAACTTTTTGCCAGACCGCAGGGTGCCGCCTTACAGCATCGAACGAGTTGAATGTTTCGAGATCCAGTTCACCCTGCATTTCGCTGGTCGAATGGCAATCAAGACAAAACTGTTTCAGCAACGGTAACTGTTCTTGGTCGAAGCTGCGGGAAAGCTCCGTGAACACACTGGCGGGGAGACCAGCGCCATCCTGTTCGCTCACAGGCGATGGCTGTGTCGCCAGAACTGCATCCGAAAGCAGGCAGGCCGTCAGTAGTGCTGCAACTGCAGCATGGGATCGAACCAGACAGATCAACATGAGCAGCTCCGGCAGGAAAGGTTGGCAGCTCGGCAGGAATTTGAATCGCGCAGGAAAGCGGCACAGTCGATGCCTCAGCTGTGCATATTTCGAACGCCCAGCATACCGCTTTCGATTGATGGGCAGCAAGCAATGCCGACAAACAACCGTTGAATCAGCATTCTGCTGCTGATGCTGTCACCGCAATTCAACAACGAAAGCTATGGTTGCGCGGATAAAACTACAGCGATCTGACTGGTAAACACCGTCGCTGGATCTCCGCGTTCTGCCAGGGAGCGTGCGGCCGCATCAATCGTTCGTTCAACCATTCCCTCGTGCAGAACGATGCCGTTGTGTGTGACGGTAATTGGTTTGTCCAGGTCAGCAATCTCGTCGTTCAGAAGAACTGCAAACTCTTCGACATCATCCGATTTCACAGCGAAAGAGTTACCGTCGCGTTCAGCACGAATCTCAGCGCGTTCCCTGATGCGTTGTGGGTTTGTGCCGAGCCAGTAGAATCTGGAATGCACAACGTCATCCTGCTTCCAGACGATTTTTTGCGGCAGAGGATTGCGAGATTTGCCGGCCATCCACGGGATCGCTTCGGCATCTTCACGATCCATCCAGTGCGATTTGGCAGCATGAATATGAACCCAGTGGTCATAGCCTTCTGGATCTTCTTTTTGCAGGGCTTTCAGTTTTGTCTGCCATTCCACAGCAGTCTTGTTGCGATTGTATGCGGTGTCCAGTTCTCCCATGTGCAAAGTAAACGGCAAATTACGCAGGCCGAGTGGTGAAGTTTCGTTGGGATGTCCGGCCATCATGGCCGCGGCCGCAAAGCGGTCGGCCATGCGAGGAGCCAGTTGGTAGACACCATCACCCCCGGCGGAATATCCGAGCAGGTACACTCGATTGGGATCAACTTCTTCCAGCACAATCAGGTTCTGAATGAGTCTGTCGAAGAACTGATCAATATGGGCCTGATGCCAGAGATTCCAGGTATCTGTCGGAGCCCGCGGCGCGAGGTAAAGACCTTCCGCAGGTTCGTACAGCCGTTTTTGGTTTTCCCACTGCTGATCGTTCACTCGCTTCGGCGCGCCACCACCGCCGTGCAGAGAGATATACAGGCTTCGCCCCGTCGGCGGCTTCGTTCCAAACACTTTGAAGTCGAATGGCATTTTCAGTTCGCCAATCACCAGTTCGCGCGCGTCTGTTTCGGCCTTTCGAGTTGCTCGAATGTGGTCCTGGTGGTCTGACCAAAGCAGTGCAACGGCTTCGGCGGCATCGCCTTTTGTCAGGGGCACTTTTGCAAATTCCTGCCGCTGAATATCGGGTCGCTGATCCGTCGGTTGCGAAAGGAAAGCGACCAGATCAGCCACCGCTTTCGCGGAACGAGTTGCGGCAGAAGAACCTCCTGATTGGGCGATCGTCCAGATCCATGGCCCCGACCTGTTTTCTGCCCGGATAGTCTCGGCCTGTTCGATGTCATCGCAGCGGATGGTGACGCGATATTGTTCTCCCTGTTGAAGAAAGGTCTGCAGGTAGTCGTTTGTGTCAAATCCCTCGTCTCGGGAAACACCTTCAAAGACCTTTTCGTTTCGATTGTTCAGGACGCGCACCCTGGCAGAGATCCGCTTCTGGTCCCTGCGGTCTTTCACGCAGAACATGGCAAGGACCATTCCATCCGGCACTTTTTCAGCCTGAGCAACGTAGCGATTTGTGACATTCACAGCGCTGACGTAGTCGATCGAACGATCCCAGACCAGAGGAAACCTCAGAGGTGTCCGCCGGAAACTGACAGCATAGATCGCATGGTTGGGATCGTCGGTAACGGCCGTCCCCGCTCTGCCGCTGAACCACGCCTTGTCCAGATTGTTTCCTGTTGGTTCAGCCGCTCCAGTGAAGTGCCAGCCGTTGTCCCAGATTTCCACCCAGGAATGGTTTCCACTGTTGTCGGACCATAACGGTGTTCCGACAAACCGAGCGGGTATGCCCAGGGCTCTGCAGGCATCAATCAGCAGCACGGATAATCCTGTGCAGGAGGCCAGGCCGGCATTAATCGATTCAAGCGGACTCTGATCCGCCTTGGGACGCTGCGTCGAATATTTGACCTTTACCAGCGGAAAAAGCTTCTGATTAAGCAGGGCTGCTGCATGGGACGGCGTAGAAGCTTCTGCGATCAGCGGGCGAAACTGCTCCATGAATTGTCTTCGCCATCCATCCCGGCGTTCGTTGATGTTAGCGTAGGGAAGCACGTTGTTCAGAAAAATGTCATGAGGTACGTCTGTCTTCCAGGGAGCCTGCTCCCATGCTTCATAGGCAAGCCGCACATTTTCCAGCAGATACTCCGAGGAAAGCGATCTCAGGTCGCGTTCCGGCATATTGGCGATCAGGAACTCCATCGCTTCCCGATGAGCCGCTGGCGACTTGCTGATCGCCATCAGAAGTTCCGTTCGGTTTTCCCCGGCCGCCTGCAGGGCCTGCTGCAGCTGCTCCTTGCCTGCCGTATCTTCTTCTGCTGATGCGGCAGTAAGGCTGGCCTTTACCTGGCCTTCATCCCGGGTTTGGGCGAAAACCGGAAACCCTGAGGTCGCCAACATCATGCAAAGGACGGGAAGGCAGGCGAATCGCACAGTCCGAAACATGCTCAGGGGACCGGGATTGTTTAGCGGGAGAAGGATATTCATAGGCTGGATTTTCTGACAACGTCCACGCGCTGGCGGCCGAAAGACTATTGAGGGGAACTGATTTCGAAGACGGCGAGTACAGGTCGATGATCAGATGCCATGTCGTCTTCAATGACTTCTGAATGAGTCATTCGAATGCCGGCACCTCTGTAGAAGACGTAGTCGATGCGACTGCGCGGTTTGCTGGAGGGCGCCGATGGAGATTGAGCTGCATCCATTGCGTGATTCCATTTCTCAAGCAGTATTGCAATCGGTTCTGAGTCCGGCGTCGCGTTCATGTCGCCCGCAAGAATGACTGGCTGAGAGGGACTATCAGCTGCAAACAGCTGATTAACAGCCTTCGCTTCAGCAATCCGATCTTCGGGAACGTTGTGCTGAAAATGCGTACTGATAAACGTGATGGGGATGCCATTGCTGATCGTCAATTCTGTCCTGATGGCTCCCCGGGGATAAGTTGTGCGTGCGGCTGTGCTTTCTGAATAGGGCAATGGCTGAATATGCACATCCTGGACAGGAAAGCGAGTCAGAACAGCGTTGCCGTAGAGACCGCCGTCGTAATGCTGAGTTGGACCAAATCGCACGGCTAGTCCTGTGAGCTTTGCAAGTTCCCGAGCCTGATGGACTAAACCGGATCGCCGGACAACCACATCAACTTCCTGAAGCGCAACGATGTCTGCTTGACTGTCTTTGATGACCTTTGCGAGCCGCTCCAGATCGTAGACGCCGTCATTCCCCTGACCATAGTGAATGTTGTAACACAACACTCGCAGAGTCGTGGATGCAGCCAGTGGTGCGTCCTCACTGGCAGCCGCTTGTTCCAGTGAATGACATGTTCCGACAAGTGCAACCAGGAAGCAAAGATTCAGCTTCCCGCAGAGGGACGAACGTGCGTGGTTCATGAGGGCCTCGTGGGATCAATGGAGAAGAACGGTCAGCTGGCCAATCGAGTTGTTATTCGGGGAGTTCATCCCATTCCGCATGGGTTGTATCGATGAGGCGAGCCAGCACAACGCCATCGTACTGGACTTCAATCAGCAGTTCTGCACTCGGCGGGACTTCGCGAAGGGAACGACGCAGATCGGCAAGGCGATGAAGCAGCAGCAACGGGCCGCGCTGACGTTGCGAATCGTATTCAAAAGGGACAAGATGGATATTTTTGCGAGCGACCACGGGAACCAGTGATTCGATCGCATTCAACTGAAATTGATGTGACACGGGAGCCACGAAGATTGTCGTATCTTCTGCGATATGCTTCCAGAAATCGCCATTGAGCGAATCGGACCAGTAACATGATTCCATCCCCAGTCGCCACGCACCGCGGCCGCGGCCGACGAGATCGTTGTATTCGTTGATGGCATAGGGACTCAGCCAGCTTCGGTCTGCGGTCGTCTTGGCCAGAGCGATCACGGTAATCAACAGACAGGCAGGCAACCATCGACCGACAGGAACCGTTTCCGGATGCAGTCTCGCCTCACGGATTCGACGGATCGATAGTGCAAACCCCCGCGCGGCCAGAATAGCAAGCGAGGGCATGATACACAGGAAAAGCCGAGTTCCGTCGTAGACGGGTGTCCCTGGCAGCGCGAACACAATCAAAGGCCACAAAGTTGCCGCCAGAAGAAACCATTCGATCGTCTGCATTTGGCGGTTCATGGCTCGCATCACTAGGCTCAGCAATGCGTAGACCGGCACAGTGATCAGCGTCATCACAAACGGGAAGTGCCATGGAACAAGCTTGTCGGCGAATCGTTCCCCCAGATACCAGACATACAGCGTTTGTCGATCCGACGCGCGCCCAAGGTATTGCCGGATGTGTTCCATGGGGTCAAGCCAAAGCCATGGCCAGCACACAAATGCAACGAACAACCCTGACAGAGTCCAAAGAAGCAGTGGCCGAATTGCGCGGATTCGAAGATGGTAAAGGCTCCATCCGGCAATCAGTGGCGGCAGCAGGATGCCCTGCATTTTCGTCAGCATCAGGCCCCCCCAAAGGGCACCGCAGAATATTGCCTGGCGATTCGTTGGTGGTGTCGTTCCGGTCCACCAGGATGCAAATGCCAGCACAGCCGCGGACCAGGCCAACACGGTCGATGTTTCCAGCGTTGCCAGTCTTGCGTGACCAATGAACTGCGGCATGAAGATCAGTGCGACCGCGGCAGCGGTTGCCGTTGGTTGATCGAAGTGTCGTCGGCAAAATTCGAACACCAGGAAGATCAGCACCGCGAATGCAAAACACGAACCCGTTCGGGCCGCAGTAATGTTGATGCTGCATCCATCGGCTCCGCCTATCAGCCATGCTGTCATCTGGTGAGCCATGCCAAGCAGGATTCGGCCCACGGGAGGATGATCCGACAGGTAGTCTCTTGCAGCGAAAACCTCCTTTGCCACAGTGGGTGTCAGAATCATGGGACCGTGGCGACCGATCGCCTCAGCCAGATACACTCCCTGACCCACATTGAACGATTCGTCCAGGGTTAAACCGGGACCGGCCGGCAGACGCGAATCGATCAGGCCGTGATTGATTCGCGAGGCTGCCAGCACGAAGGCAGCCGCAGACATCATCAGCGCCGGGAGCAGCGGTCTGATGGAAAATGAAAAGTGCTTTTGAGATGCTGACCTGGAAATTTCGAAGCCTGTTTCGGATGACGCTATTTCGATGTGATGTCTGCGACTTTTTGTGCGGCCGTCGCTTCCGCCTTCTTCATCACTGCTGAAATTTTTATCGGAATGAATCCCTGTCGCTTACTTTCGTCTGCGGCTTCCATAAAGGCATAAAGATTGATTGTTTCTTCAGGGCTGACCGGAGCAATGCCTGTCTGAAAGAACTTCACAAATTCAACAGCCAGCGGACGGTAGCCGTCGTATTTTCCGACCGGAGCAATTCCTTTGGTGCCAAATGCTGTGCCGCCATAACCACTGCTGCCGGATCGAATACCACGAAACGTACCGATTCGACCATCAGACCATGTTCCCGTGACCTGATCGAAATCTTTTGTCTGGGTTCGCACAACGCTTTCACAGCCGGCCCCCATGACAGTAAACAATGTTTCACAGCCATGAATTCCGTACCAGAAGAGGTCCGGATGAGTCATCTCCAGCGAACACGGCGAATATGCGTCGCAACCCGTGACATCGCCGATGGAACCATTCCGAACGTCCTGAGCCGCGGACGCAAACCGGAGTGAAGACGAACTGAAGACAGGTGTCTGGTAGTGTTCTGCCAGCTTGAATATCGCGATGGCGTCCACAAGTGAACCAGCAATCGGCTTGTCAATAAACACGGGTTTGCCAGCTTTCAGTGCGGGAATAATCTGCTCCAGATGCGGCCGTCCATCATTGGTCTCAAGCAACACCGCGTCGACCTGAGCAATCATGGCGGGAAGATCTTCGATGATTTCCACCCCCAGTTTCTGAATCTCTTCGGTGTATTTCGGAACCCGTTCAACGCTGCTTTTGATGTCGGGCGATCCTTTGGGGTACACCAGAGTCAATCGACACCCCGCAACGTGTTGTGCGTCGTTCACGTTCAGGAGTTTCGCAAACGCCAGACAATGCGAAGTGTCCAGTCCAATCATTCCCACCTTCAGCACTTTACCATCGGATGGTGACTCTGATGCGGCCTGCTGCTGGCCCGATGGCTTTTCATCGGCGAACACTGAAACACTGACGGCAGCAATCAGCACGGATGCAAAGAGATACTTCATGGAGAACTCCGAATTCGTTCTGCGTGGGGATTTATTGGGTGGGGCTCGAAGGCAATGCTCGCGCTGCAATGAGACGCGATTGGGTCAGGATTGGCATTGTGAAATATCCTGAGCCAATACGCCAGCAGACAGCAGGACTTCGGGTTTCAGCAGCATTCTGAGTCTTCGCTGTTCCTGACCAGGACGATGATCCTTTCCGGAACACAGAACGCCCGTCACTCGCGATCGTAAAGCTCATCCCGCAGGTTAGGATCATGGAGATTCCCGTTGGAAGCGAAGCCCAGGCGTTTTTCCTTCATCAGGTCGGCCTGTTCCTGCGACAGGAAATTGCTTCCCGGCACCTCAACCAGGCTTTGCCAGGCTCGACTTTCGACGTGACCATCCAGAAAGGCCACGTTGGCTGAATCCAAATGTCGGAAGTGGATGTTCGGAAAATTATTGCTCGGCGGTTCCAGCAACCACGTTTCTTCAAAGCTGTACGTGGGCGGGGCAAACGTCACCAGCTTGACCTGAGCAGCATCGGCAAATACGAGGGTTTCAGACGTCGACCGGATATCGCGAAACTTTCGCGTCACCGGTTTGCGGCTTAACTGCGCGGCCCAGGCAGGCGGAAGCCATTCGATTCCGCCGGGGCGAGACAGATAATAGCCGTTAAATCCGAACCCCGATGCCGGGCGTCCAAATCGAACACTGTCCATTTGCCCCGGACCGAAATTCGGACACTGAAACGCCTGATAGTTTGTTTCCATGAAGGGGCTCAACGGCCCCCGTTCAAATGCCAGTTGATTCTCTGGCAGCGGTTGGTCGTAGTCCACCGTGCCAAACCAGAATTGCGCGGTGCCCTGATTGCCGCTGAAAGTGCTCAGGTAATTCAAACGCTGCTGGTCTTCGATTACATACGGAACGAATGTCTCCCGGTAGACATCGGCGTAATTGTGCATCGCAAGCACCAGCTGCTTCAATCGGTTGCGGCACTGAGTTCTTCGAGCGGCTTCACGGGCCTGCTGGACTGCCGGCAGCAATAGTCCGACCAGGACAGCGATGATCGCGATAACAACCAGAAGCTCAATCAGCGTGAAACCACGATGGCGATGCCGTGGTGGGGTCGCGGATGGAGAAAATTCGGGTTCAGGCGTTGTTTGTGCAGGCATGACGACCTTTCCGTTGTCCGGGCGGTGGAAGCCCGACACTGAAACTGGAAAATCCGCGAAGCAAAATTGTCGCATGCCAACGGAACCAGCCCGAATCAGGATTCGGGGCGATTCGTATGATGGACGACAATCCTTTTTCGCGAAGGACTGATCTCCGGCATTTCAGGCAGGTCTTCTGACTTCCGGATCATTCCTTCAACTGCCCCTTCCCACGAACTCACTGGATGGCTAATCGCCCTGCAGCAGGATTCGCAGTGGATGAATGCAGTGATGGTCCCCGGTTACAGCGGCGCGACCGCGACGGATTTTCACCGTCTTCCCTTTTCACCTGTACCCGTGCGGACAGTCAGTCTTTGGCTGATTCCACACCCACAGGCACCTGAAACACTTCGTCTCGGACCATTGAAATCCGGTGGTTCACAGCCGTTTCCAGCATTCGCCGAGTCGAGACATCACTGTAATCGAATGTAATCTGAACACAACGAGCGATTCGCACGTTGATTCGCTTTCGCCGAATCATAGAATCGTGCCCCTCATAACATCGCTCGCCCTCCCTCAGCAGTGATTTTCCCGCTGCACAGAATTTGGTCCACTATGGAAGAAGCAATCCGAAAAGCACGCGTACTGATCGAGGCTATGAGCTGGATTCAGCGCTTCCGCGGAAGATACGTCGTTGTCAAACTGGGCGGAAGCACACTGGATGATAAGGCAGCAGTGGACAGTCTTCTGGCGGACGTCGTCTTCATGTCGACCGTTGGTATGAAGCCCGTCATCGTTCACGGTGGTGGCAAAGCCATCAGTTCTGCCATGAACAGTGCCGGCATTGAACCGAAGTTTGTTGCGGGTCGACGCTACACCGACAATAAAACTCTGCAAATCGCTTCGCGAGTTCTGATTGAAGACATCTGCCAGTCCATTGTCGACCAGATCAACCAAAAAGGTTCGCGAGCAACCGGGCTGCACTTTGGCAGTGAGAATGTGCTGACAGCCGAAAAGCTGTCTCTCCGGGATGATCAGGGCAACGAACTGGATCTCGGCCACGTGGGAAGTGTGACTCGAGTGGAAGTGGACACACTGGTGCGCGTCTGTTCGACAGGTACGATCCCGGTGATCCCGTGTATCGCTCTCAGCCCTTATGGTCATCGCATGAATGTGAACGCGGATACTGCAGCGGCAGCAGTCGCACGTGCGCTGGCAGCCGAGAAACTGGTCTTTCTGAGCGACATCCCCGGTATCCTTACCGACATCACCAATCCCGCGAGTCGACTGTCTCACGTCACCGGATCACAGGTCCGTAATATGATCGCCGTCGGAACCATTGCCGGAGGTATGGTCCCGAAAGTCGAAGCCGCTTTGGATGCGCTGGACGCAGGCGTTCGCAAGGTTCATATTGTCGACGCCGCCATGCCGCATTCTGTACTGCTCGAAATTTACTCGGATACAGGTGTTGGAACGGAGATCGTCGCGGAATGACACGTCATCCTGCGTCTATCCGATATCCTTCATCTATCCGACGATGATAGTACAGTCATCACCGATCAGTCACTTATCAGGCTCGGCTGACAACGCAGGCGGGCATGAAATGTCCCGGCCACCAACAGTGAACCTCATTGAACGATCAGTACGTATCGTATTCCCCAAACGACATTCTTCGCGGTCAGAAATTCTATGCTGGAACTTCGTAACCCACACAGCATTCTTGCCGCGCTAAAAGTGCGTCCGAAAGCAGTCAAATCGGTCAGCATTCAGACCATTGGGGCGGGCGATGTCTGGGACCACGTGGCCCATGTCGCTCGATCGAATGGCGTGTCTGTTCTGGTCGGATCGCCACCCGATTCACGGCGCAGCGAAGTTCGCGGTTCGCGCGACGGAAGAAAGAAATCACACGGCAGGCAGGGCAGCCGGAACGGGAAGGAAGGACGGCCCTCGCGTGATGATCGGGGCACCGAACGCACAAGTGCCGGAATGGCGATTGTCGAACCGCCGTCTCCGATTCCACTGGAACAATTGCTGAACGTCAGCTCACCTCCGATCTCCGTGCCGCCACGACACTCCGAGGATCAGAAAGCCGATCGTGCCCAGGAATTCGGCATCTGGCTCGCTCTCGATCAGGTTCAGGATCCGCAGAACACAGGCGCGATCTTTCGACTGGCTGGCTTCTTCGGAGCCAGGGGCATCATCATGACGAAAGATCGCAGTGCCCCCGTCAACGCGACAGTGTGCGACGTTGCAACGGGAGGAGTTGAATACGTTCCGTTCAGCACGGTCGCCAATTTGTCTCAGGCGATTGAGAAAGCTCAGCAAAACAGCATCTGGATACTGGGAACGTGTGAACGAGCCACAGAGAGCCTGTACAACGTCAAGCGTGACCGTCACTGGATGATTATCGTCGGCAACGAAGGCTCAGGAATGCGGCGGCTGACGCGAGAACGCTGTGATCAGCTTGTAGCGCTTCCCCCATCAGGCCCGGTACCATCGCTGAATGTCGCCGCAGCGACATCGGCATGCCTTGCGGTGCTGAGCCACGCTCCGTCTGTTTAGCAGAAACCTTGAGGCATTAGTCGTCATCTTCGAAGGGAAGTGTTGGCGAATTGCGCTCGGCCATTCCTTCCTTGAAGTGCTGTCGGCAGACGGACACATAGCTTTCGTTGCCCCCCACCTTAATTTGATTTCCGGCTCGCAGGGGTTTTCCCTCGGAATCGATTCTCAGCACCATCGTGGCCTTTCGTCCGCAGTGACAAATGGTCTTGATTTCAGACAGAACATCAGCCCACGCCAGCAGGTACTGACTTCCTTCGAACAGATTCCCCTGAAAATCCGTGCGCAATCCGTACGCCAACACAGGAATTCCGATGCGGTCTGCAATTTCGCCCAGTTCAAACACC
>JAGQQE010000166.1 GCA_020426345.1 Planctomycetaceae bacterium | reverse complement strand
AACTGCGGCCATTCGTTTTCGCCCAGTACCAGCCCGAACGGCAAACAAAACAATGAAAACGTGAAAAGGGACAGCAAGACGGCTCGTCTTGGCCGTTGCAGCAAATCACCCACGGCACACCTCAGTGAAGGAAGGAATTCTGAAACTCGCAGACCCGAAAGCATACGGACGCGCGCAACGAATGAAAAGCGGTCAATGCTGTCAGGTCTCCACATCTGCTGATTCCCTGTCGAGAGCATCTAGATATCGAAAAGTCAGCACGGCCTACTTTGAAACACAGTAAACGGCATCACCGGTGCGAATGATGAGCTTGTTCCTGGTCATCGCAGGCGTCGCCATACAGAGTTCCTCGCTCTTCAATTCGTTCGTGTGCAGAACTCGGAATTCTGACCCGGCTTCAATGGCAATCGTGTTGCCAAATTCGTTCAGGCAAAAGATCTTTCCGTCGTAAGCCCATGGCGAAACCGTAAAGGAGCGTCCATTGGGAATGCGCTGCTTTTCGTAAATCAATTCTCCGGTGCGTGCATCGTAAGATGCCATCAGCCCCCGATCATGCAGTACATACAGCTGATCACCGTACACAAGCGTTGATGGGTTGTAGGGAGCTCCCTGTGGCAGGCTCCATGCGATAAATTCATTGGACACAGCATCACCATCGAGCGAAATGTCCCCGGAAGCACCCGGTCGAATCGCGAAGATCGGTCGTTTCTGGTCATTCACGTAACCGGAACTGACATACAGCAAGCCGTGGGCCGTATAAGGTGTTGCAATCGTGATGCTGGAACAGCCCCCAAGTTCGTAAAGCAATTGACCGTTCAGGTCATACGAACGGATTTTCCCGGTCCCTGGTGTAATAATCTCTGTTCGAAGCTCGTTCTGCCAGACGAACGGCGTTGCCCAGTTACTCTTTTCATCTCGGTCTACTCGCCAGATTTGTTTTCCGGTTTGGCAGTCAACCGCCGACAGATACGAGGCCTCTTCACTGTCACTCACGAAGTACAAACGTCCGTTGTGAAGAACCGGTGATGCGGCCGTACCCCAGTCGAATCGAGTCCTGCAGGGCGGCAGATCCTGTTTCCAGATCAGTTCGCCCTCCAGGGTCAGGCAATACAGGCCGACGTCGCCGAACAGAACGAAAAGTCGTTCACCGTCGCTGACCGCCGTTTCAGAGGCGTAGCTGTTCTTGATATGTCGCGGTCTCTGAGGTTTCCCCTGATGCAGGTTCCTCTCCCAGATCTGATCACCGGTGTTCAGATCGAGACAAATTGCTTTCCATGCATGTGGCACATCATCCGGCTTCTCACGATTTCCACCAAAATACAAGCCTGGTCTGGCATCTTCCGGTTTGCCGGTATCTCGTGTCACGGTGGTTAAGAATACACGATCGCCAACGATGATGGGTGACGACCAGCCTCTTCCCGCGACCGGGGTCTTCCATTGGACGTTTTCTTCTTCGCTCCATCGATCCGGCAGCTCGGTGGACGACGAAACACCGCGAGCACCCGGCCCGCGAAACTGCGCCCAGTCATCTGCCCGCACACCTGTCGTCAGACAAATCGTGAGTACAGGCAGAAGCCATTTGCTGAATCGATTGATGATCGGATGGTACATCTGAAAATTCCTGAAAGAAAAGGCATGTCTAATCCCTCGTCGACATCATCAACTCCGGATCAGGCTGCTGTGACATTTCGTAAGTGCAAATTCTGGTGTTGCGGGCTGTTCTGCGGGAGTGGCCGCCTGAGTTTGCTGGAAGAAGGATTGAATGAGTCGACCCCGGGCGAAATGACCCGTCACTGCATGCTCTTCCAGACGTGTGGCAATTTTGTCTGGATCAGTTTTAGTCCACTTGCGGGTAATTTGTCAGCCACCATGGGAACAACCACGGTGTCTTCAACATCCAGCCGACTGGCTGTGCGACCATACTTGTAGGCTGTGGTCAGTCCCCCGTCGGCCGCGATTTGTGCCTGGGGGCATTGAGGATTTGCGACAGAAATGTAGAAACGATTCTGCGGCCTATTCTTCTCGTCTCCGGATGGTACGCGTGCCTGCAGACGCCGACTGGCCAGTTCACGATATAACTCCCGCGCAGTCAGTTCTGCAGGATCGATAATTGCAATCTGCTCAGCGACCAGTTCGCGGTACGGAAACTTCCCGTTGATTTCTTCCTGACGCAGCTCTGCGAACGCAGAAATCAGTTGATCCTTTACCAGCGGAAAGTGTGTGCATCCTAAAACGACCGAATCAATGGGAGGCGATGCCTCTGAACCAGCGAACCCGTCCAGAAGACTTCGAATATCCCGACGAATGTAATCCTCAACGGATGACGAACCTGAGAATGCTGCGTCTCCTTCAATCGCGCCAGCAAGCTCGACAAAACCTTTCTGGACGATTCTGGGTGTACGTTGCCCAGCCAGACCAAGTGCACGCTCAATCGACCGAGGGTAGGCATTACTGCTGCATGTGCCAACGGTTGCGAGGATTGCCACACTGTTTTCGGAACCGGATTTCCTGCGATGCTCAAGCACTCCCCTTGCACCAGCCTCCACGACACCAACAACAAAGACGGGAACCCCCCACGATTGAATCGCGTGACGCACGTCATCCAGACCGTAGGCCGTTGCTGTGTTGCAGGCAATAACAATTGCTTTCACCGGAGGCTTATCGCTGGCGGGTCGTTTTGCCTCGACTGATGGCCAGTAACGTCGTCCCAGCAGAAATGTCGCATCCTTCAGGATCAATTCTCTGAGGAATGGGACCTTTCCGGCAGACGCATAATTGCCGTACGGCATGTTGGCCTGATCACCGAGGTAGATAAATCGTTCGTTCTGAAAATCCGGCAATCCATCCGAACCGGGCGCCCGGCTGACATTGTTATGAACATCCAGCGAAAGAATGGCCTCCAGAACCGTGAGTCCACCAATTCCGGAATCGAATACTCCAATCGGTAGTTCACTCAAATCGCCCGAGTAGTCTGAGCGATCGAATGTCCAGGGGCGATCACTGCCGGCGTCATGCACGGCATTTGCGATGATGGCTTCCACTGCCGCCTCGTCCTGTTTGTCGGTCATACCAGCTCCCGGCAGAAGGATGCCCGAGTGACATTGCCAAAGGATGGCGAGCAGCACAGCAGAATTCATAATCGTGGCCTTTGTTCAATTCTTCGACATCTGAACGCAGACAAAAGGATTATCGTACCGGCATCCTGCCCAGCGAACGACGGATCAGGCCAATCTGGCCTGCATGCAGCATTTCGTGGTGCGAGCAAAATAACAGCCCGCCAAATTTATTGGGGAAGGCCGTGTAAGGCATATCGATTGGCTCATCCAGTTGCTCTTCTGTGAATCCGGGCAATTCAGTCATGGCCTGTTCGTATACCCGATCAAAGACACTGCGAATTTCAGAAATCGGTGGATTGCCTGACGGATCAAAATCCGGCGTGGTTCCTTTGGTGAACTTCTTTCGAAACGACGACGACATCAGGTCCAGATCAACTTCAGCCCGGCCACGCATCCGAAACAGACACAGTCCATACATTGCCATCGCCAGGTGGCCCATTTGCCAGGCAAGATGAGACACGCCACCATCCTCGGGCCGCCGGAACCAGTCGGATTCCTCAATTCCTTCGAACAGCGAAAGTGTGTATTCCCGGGCAAACCGGATCTGATGAATCGCCAGCTCCAATCGAGCGATCTCTGCCATTTTATTTTCCTGTGGTGGGTGTTCGATTCTCGTTTCGGATTGACATCGAACCGCAGATGCACAACCAATGCGCGGGAGACCGGAATGTCCGGATCCCGAACTATTCCGGTGGCGCAAAACCAAATGATGAGCCCCCCTCCGGCGTCGAATTTCAGAAAACGCCGTCAGCAGCGGACTCCAATTCGCAGGGTAACACGAAACGCCAGTCTTCCCAACTCTCGGCCCGGTGTTCAGATTCGCGCAAGACGCGCAACGCACCAGCATATTCCCCCCAGTAACCAGGGTGCTACTGCAGCAAGGACCGTGATCAGCAAAACGGCTTCTGTACGACCGTAATGCATTTCGTTGTACAATCGAGTGACCACGGGCTCCAGCTGAACCGGACGCAGAACCGATGCGGTGGTGACATCCCAATAGCACCAGTGCACGAGGAGCGTCCCCGCCGCAATCCAGCGAATACCGCGCAGCCGCCAGCGAATCTTCGCCCCCAATCCCCGGACCTGCGGGTCCCCTGAAGCACTCAGCAAGACCGCAGAATGCCAGGCTGCGGCATCAAACATACGATGAAGCAACGCAACAATCAGGAAAGCCCGCGGCAGAATCGAGAGAGTCAGACCAAGCAGCATCGGCAACCACGAGTCGTAGAAAAGACGAGCCCGCGGCGTTTGAAAGACGGCCAACAGGCCAATCGCTGTCACCAGCGATCCTAACAAACCTGGTAACAGCAACAGCAGTGCGACAGGTTTCCATCCGTTTGAACGAATCTTCAGTATTCGCAGAATCAACGTTGCCAGAATCATCGCGAGAACACTGGCGGCAAATGCAAATCCCAGGCTTGCTGCGATCTGTTCCAGTGCCTGCGATACCATCGCCGTGGATGTCCAGAGCATTTTCAATCCCAGCAGCAGCGGCTTCGTATTCGAGAGAACTGGCCAGGCCAGAAACAGGCACAATGACACCACAAGCCAGCTGGCAGCCGCCAGTGTCGACAGCCGGTTTCCGGATGGCATACGTCCGGAATTCAGCAGACCTGCCTCCCGCGTATTCGGCTGCTCCGCAGAATCTTCGGGTGACCAGAGCCACAACACGGGTAGCAGCAGGAGAATCTCCAGCATCAGTGGCGATGCGGAAAGCCACAGCGACCGGGCCAGTGGCTGATGCTTGGCATGGGCATCAAACAACCATACGGTCCATGTGATTGGGTGCCGATCAATCTGCACCAAAGCCGCCGTCTCGAACTCCTGAAAGCTGACAAGGCCACTCAGGCATGCGGCAATTACAAACGGTCTCCAGGGCCCGGATACCATCAATCGCAACATTGAAACGGACCATCCGAGATGAAGTTTCCAGTGATGACGCAAACCCGCGCGAAGGAGTTTCCAGGAATGGATGGCTTCGTCACTCACCCCGGAACGGGGTACTACCAGCATCACAATGACGGCAACACTCACAGCACGGCAAAGCAGCAACAGCCCGTAGAGCAGCTCTGTGGCGGTGTCACTCTGCACGAGTCTTGCCGAAACGATCCGCCAGGTGAAACCGGTTAATAACTCCGGGACAAAGAAAGGCGCAACCGACGCTGCCAGCCAGCATGCCTTTCGCGAATCGTTGCGGGATGTTGTTATCTGCCACCAAAGCAGCCTCGCTGGCAGCAGGCTGAGAACGCACACAATGAGACTGCGAACGGCTGAACAGAAGATAGCATCGTCGGCAGTCACTGGACCGTGTACTCCGATGACAACCAGTTCAGCACCTTTTGGTTCTCACCGGCAGCATTCTGCAGTGGAATTCCATCCTTCGCCCAGTTCATCAGGCGGCGAACTTCATCCGACAGTTTTGTATCATCAACAGGCCCCAGCGGAATCTGACGGGAAGTGGAATTTGCGAGTAATAGTTCAACCTCCTCAGACAGCAGGAAGTCGATGAACGCCTTTGCATTTTGCGGGTGTCCGGCCCCGGCAATCAGTGCCACGCTGTTTGGTATGACGATGGTTTGGCGCTGTCTGTCCGGTTTGTCTTTGGCAGCGTCCTCGGAAAACGGTAAGCGGACAGGAATCATGCGGACAGGTCTTCCCTGCTGCAAAGCAACGAAGGCATCATCGGTGTCCGTAAAGCCAACCGTGCAGGCGCCTTCAGCCACCAGATCCTTTACGCCTCCATTGCCCCGCGCCTCGCGGATTCCGCGATCATGCAGGGATTGATGCCAGGCCCTGAGCCGATCAAGGCCCCATTCCGCAGCCAGCACGGAATAATGCGACAACGTTGTACCAAACAACGGAATCGCAATGGCGACGCTGCCGATCGATTTGCCATCGAGTAGAGATTCGACGGCTTCCAGATCGAAGGCTTCTGTCGCAGCGTGATTGCCGACAATGTTTGCGGGAAGCGGAAGCCGATTGCTATTGATAATGTAAACACGCATTCGCGCTGCAAAGCCCGCCCAGAGTCCATCGGGATCCTTGAAAGCGGCCGGGATTCGCGCGTAGCCTGGTCCACTGTAGGAGGCCAGCACTCCGTGTTCCTTCAGCCGAATTGTGCCCAGCGTCTGGTTATTCCAGAACACATCGCAACGCGGATTATCCCTTTCAGCAATCAGGAGATTTGTCAGTCCCAGCGACTTATTGGCCTCTTCATCGTATCGAACATCCACCTCGATTCCTGTTCGATCTTCGAAACGTCTGATCACAGCATCGGCAAAAATCGAATCATGCGAGCAGTAAACGACGACCCTGTTTTCT
This sequence comes from Planctomycetaceae bacterium, assembly GCA_020426345.1. Classification (GTDB taxonomy): domain Bacteria; phylum Planctomycetota; class Planctomycetia; order Planctomycetales; family Planctomycetaceae; genus F1-80-MAGs062. The sequence continues at coordinate 6,605 of JAGQQE010000166.1, read as the reverse complement.
GATGCTGGTCTGCGAAGCAGCACGGGAATCAAAGCCGCAAGAACCAACACAGACAGTACGACGAAGCTCAGTCTCTTCGAGGAAGGATCAGCAGATACCGATGTCACGAGAGCCGTTTCTAATCCCTTTGCACAAATTTCCCTGAGGTGTATTCACTGCGAAGCGAAAGGGCCTTGCCTGGCAGAGGGAGTGGTCACTGGGAAGAGGGATGTGGTCGGGCGAACGCGGGGAGTATTGACCGTGTAGGGAGCGATCGTGTGATCCGCGAGATGAAGCTTCATTCTGCTTTGGAAGCGGGTGAATCCAGTTTATCAAAGTATCCTTTAATGCCATCCACGTATCCGGGAGGAACCTGTTCAGATTCAATGGCAGCCTGCACACCGGATTTGATATTACTGACACTCTCTTTGTACTGACGCAACTCGTTGGGATCAAAGTCCTTCTCAGAAGCGTACTCCTTTGTCTTGATAGACAGCAGTACCTTACCGGCCTGAATCTGAGTCTTCGACTTTTCGTCTTTATATCCTTCAGGATCGCTGTCGTCTTCGGGGGCTTCTCCGCCTTTGCCGAATCCACGATTGCCCATTCCTTCACCGGGCTCGCCCATTTCCGCCATCATCTTCTTGTACATCTCAGCGTACTCGGAAAGGGAGTTGCAACCTTCGCATTCTTCACCGTCCAACTGCCCATTCTGGTTCAGTTTTTCGGCCTGTTGCAAAGTCTTCAATGCTTCTTCCAGTTTCTTCATGTCCTCCGCAGACCTCGCGAGCTCCTGCAGTTCCTGCTTTGAAAGATTCAGGGACTCTTTCAGGGCTTCCATCGCCTCCTTTGACATTTCATCACTGGATTCACCGTCCCCTTTTTTCTCCTGATTCGCGGCGGCTTCGAGCGACTTCAATGCCTTGTCCAGAGCGTTTGCCAGTTCGCTGGAGCTGGCCTTTTCGGAAGAGAATTTCTTGAGATCCTGGAGCTGGCGGCGCAGCTTCTGAGCAAGTTCTTTCTTTTGCTCAGGAGTCTTCGCCTCCATCATCGCTTCCATGGTGTCCTGGGCCTTTTCCAGTTCCTTTTGAAGTGAATCCGTCTTGCCCTGCTGAAGTTCCTTCAGCCAGTCATTCATCTTTTGAGCACGTTCTCCGCCGAACTGCTGACTCAGGGCCTGCTCGCTCAACATCTTGCGCAGTCCTTCGGTCGAAACCATTTTCCACTGTTCATTGAACTCCGAACGATTCGACTGCAGGACTTTTGAATTCGATTTTTGATCCTTCGGCTTCATTGCTCGAAGGGCATTTTTCAGGCCTTCAATATTCTTGTCGATTTCCTCTGATCGTTCCTTGCCGGCAAGCAGCTCCTTTAGCAGTTGTTCCTGCCGAGTTCTTGCGGCCTTGCGGATCGTTTCGACCTGTTTCTTTTGTTCCTCGACTTTGACCGCCGCTTCAACTTTGCCGAATGGATCCAGTTGTGGAAGCAGCCAAACCATCAATGCCAGCGCCGCAGATGCGGAAAGGATCGTGCCAAACTGCTTTTCAAAACGAAACGGAACGACTTCCGCTGCGCGAATCCGTTCGGCTGATGATTCTGCTGCCTGAGCTACCAGCGGCTGATACTCACCCGCAGACGATTGCAGCGTGGATAGCGTCAGGAACAGGTCGTTGGTGCGAGCGTGTTCGTCTATCCGGCGGGCCGCCTGAGCCTGTTCAACACGGCGATGGAAAACGGCAGACAACAGGAACGCCATCGCCGGAACGGCAAACAGCCACTGCATCCGCTGTTCAGAAGGGGGCAGCAGCCCCGCGAGTCGAACCAGGATGACTGCGGTCGCCGCGACGGAAATGGCAACCAGGCTGGACATAAAGAATGCACGGCCGAATGCAGCCGCCTTCAATCGTCCCTGTACCTGTCGCAACAACTGCATGGCCTTCGCTGATGTCGAATTGGTTTGCGGCACTGTCATGACAAGCAAGCTCCCGGGTAGATCTTCACACCACGACGGGCGAAGCAGAGGCTTCCATCCGCCTCAGCGCATCGCGGGCCGTATTTTACGGATTGGAATCCCAAACCGACAACCAGATTCTCAAACATCCCGATTTTGTCTGAAATGTTTGAATTCTCCTTCGAAGTCCCCCGGTTTCAAACGGTTGTTGCGTCGTTGGATGGCCTTTTTCCGGGGTTCGCTGTCCGTTCAAAAACCTGGACAGGCACGCAGGACGACTGGAAACCATTGAGTTCTAAGGTCTCCTGGCCGAGCCAGTCCCGTTTTCAATAGGCTGTTAGGTTAGGTTAGCGGCGAGGATTGACCAACGCGCCGGGTTGAGAAACCGTTCTGATTTTTCCACGCCGTTGCCGCGCCAGATACGCTGGAGTCCCTTTGGCGGGATCTTTTTCGGCCGCCAGCACTCGATCGTAGTAATAATTGGCGACATCCGTCATACCCATCATTTCTGCGATCCGGCCACGAACGTAATCCAGGTCGCCCCTGGAGGGTTTTTTCGTCTGCATTTGTTCACAACGCCTCAGCAGATTCAGGGCCTCATTGATTCTGCCGGTTTCTGCATAGACAAATGCCAGAACTTGTTGCCCATCTGAGTTATCGAAGAAGTCGAGATCTGCTGCTGCTTTCGCATTGGATATGGCAGCGGCATCAATGGTACCACCCGAGACAGCAGTCCATACCGCGTCGCAGTAATCCAGGCTGATCGCATCACGTGATCTGCAGATCTGCTGGTACACGGATAAGGCTTCCGCGACGTTACCTTCGGCCGCCGCAAGCTTAGCCAGTAATCGCAGGAGAGTGATCGAATCGGGCATCGCCTGTCGTTCCTTTGCGATCCACTCGCGAGCTGCCCCATATTGTTTGTCCGCAATCAGGAGTTCAGCCAGGGCTTGCCCATAGACAGTGTGACCGTCTTCTGTCGCGGTGAGTCGCTCTGCGGCCGCAATGGCATCTTTCCACTGGTGATGCTGACGGGCCCATTTCACAATTGTGCGATCAATCTGCACTTGCTCTTCCACCGGGACTCGCGGTCGCATGCTCAGTAGTATCGTCAGTCCATCTGATGTCTTCTGTGGCAGCGCCAGTGTCACGGCAGCATATCGAACGCGTTCTGCGTCCGCATTTTGCACATCACCCACGCCCCAGATTTTTGTCAGCGGTTCGCCTGCGTAGGGGACGGTGGCTCCAGCGGAATCCTGAAGCGTTTCAAAGGCCCCGTTGATGCATGCGCGAGCCTCGGCGAGTTGTCCATGGGACAACAGCTGAAGTGCATCTTCACCCAGTTCCTGGGTCTGTTTTACCGAGGCCAGAACTTTCAGGCGACCATCGATTCTTGCCAGCAGAAACTTCAGTTGACCATGCGCCGTCGAAACGCAGTATCCGGATTCGAGGCTACCGGTGCGGGTGAAGCGAAGCGTCGAAATCAGATCGGCCGTATGGCCCGTCGCTCGGACCTGATGCGGCCTGCGAGCAGAGTCGATCAGTGGAATGGATTGTTTGGCGATGGCCGCCAGACGCTGATCTGCGTGGTGAAGAAGTTCTGCATTCGGACCACACTTCTCCTGATCGACGAGAATATTGATGATCAGTCGCTGCACGATTCCAATGGGCTCATTCGCTGGTTCCAGTACGGTTTGATAGCGTTGAAACTGTCTGACGGCAGCGATAATGTCTCCCATCGATTCTCCGTGGTTCAGTGGGGATCGTTCCAGGGATTGGAGAAATTCGACGGCTTCGTCATATTGTCGAGACATTCTGAGGTACAGCAGAACCTGAGCAGTCATATCGATCTGATCGGCGACCGGGACTTCACTCCTGATGAGTGCGAGGGCCTGGTTTGCTCCCTGCAGAGCTGCGATTGACGCGGCCTTGTAATACACAAATCGGCCGTCCAGCGGGTGTTGGTCATGGTAGCGGCAGACCTGTTCATATTCGCCGGCAAAATAAAGACATTCCATAACCAGCCCGTGGCCGTTTTCCAGAAGTACGCCCTCCACTGACCGCAGCAAACGAACACACTCAAGCAGCGTGTTTCGGTCGCTGAGCATTCCCTTTGGATTGACGTATAACAACAACGCCAGAGTCACTCGGTGTTCCGGATTTCTCGGATCAAGACGGACGGCCTGACGCATATGAAAGATCACCTGTTCACGATCGCTGAGCGACAGGGGGTGACTTTCGGAGGCGCATTTTCGGATGACAGTGGCAGCAGACAGATGGGCTTCAACATGATTTGGGAACTGCTGAACTGTCTGTGCTGCCATCTGTCGAGCGATTTCTGTAAAGCCTGCTTCGGCGTAGGCTTCCGCCAGACGCATGCGGTGGATCGGGTTTCGCGGCTGTTGATTCAGATTGCGGCGAAGTTGCTGAAATCCTTCCACAAAGCGGCCGCGCTCAATGTCCAGTTCATCAGAATTGGTGGCCTGCACGACAACGTGCCACTGGGGTGCGTCACCTGTGAGCCCCAGTGACGCGAAGTGCTGCTGCCACTGCCGCAGTTCGAGCGGTGTCAGATCTCTGTTGCCGGTGGATAACGTGAACTCAGCTACAAGTGTCTGATCCGATTCCACCCGGAAAACAGCCGAGTAATAACCCCTGCCAATTGCGACATGTGTGGGCTTCGGAAGCTGAAGAGATTCGATGCCCGCTGGCCAGTGAATCCGATTTGTGAGTTGAATTAACTGCGGCGTGTGAATCGGGAAATTCAGGGATCTCGGCAATTGCCTCACTTCCAGGAGCTGTCGTGATCGGTCTGTATCGCAGTCGAGACGATATTCGTCATGCTCGGCCTCTGTCATGCAGGGCCGTGTGTCGAGCATTTCGTCCGGTAATCCCATTAAGACAGAGGTCGGGTCCAGTAACAAAGAATAGACATTTTCATCTCTGCGCAGGAATTCCGTCGCACTTGTTGCAATCACAATCTGTGGCAGATTGGGTTGGTCGTTGACCGAACTCAGCTGAACGTCGAGAACACGTGCACGCAGCCGGTCGGTCGCTCGATCACGTACCAGGTTTGTGAAGTCACGTTCACCATTTACCAGGACCATTTGTCTCAGTTCCGTGGCCTTTGCTCCACGGTAGGTTGTCGTCTCGACCAGTCGAACGTCCGACTCAGAAACGATTGTGAATTCACGAACACGGTTGATGGAATTTGTCTCCGGTCTTGAAACCGGTGATCGAGTCAGTTCCGATTCTCCGTCCCGGATAATCAGGCACAGTCTGTTCTGGTCCGTCACCGGCAGTTCGCCGAAGTCGACGTCAACTGCGACAGGGTCCACCAGCATGTTCAATTTGCTATCCACTTGGACAATCATGTGATTGAACAGGCCGAGGCCCGGCAATCCAGGTGTCACGTCCCGGCCCAGCGAGCTTCGGATGAGCACAGGGTGCGCTTCAATGCCCGCACAATGCAGCATGGCAATCAGCAGCGCGGACTGATCCTTGCAATCGCCGTAGCGACGACGCAGTGTTTCCGTCGGATGTGTCGGGACGATGGTTCCATCACCAAAAACGAGCCCCGTGTAACGGACTCGCTGCTGGATGAATTGAGTCAGTTTGCGGACTTTGGCTTCCTGCCCGGTTTCCTCTCCGATGATCTCTTCGACCTGCTGCTGCAGCTCCGGAGCTGTCAGTTTCGATTCGATCAGTTTTGAATAGCAGCCGACGACATCGCTCCATGACCGAGCTGTGGAATAGGCCACTTGTGTTCCCTGCAGCGAGTCGGAAGGGGCCGGGAATTCAAATTCTTCCAATCCCAGCGGCACAGATGTTTCCCACGAAAGAATGGTGCGTTGCCCGATGCTCGATCTTCTGAACTTCAGACCTCGTCCATGCTGCTTCTGGTGAAACGGCAACGAGTTGTCCAGATCAAGTACCAGGCGAACCTGATGGCAGGGGATGATTCGATTGAAGAGGTGGTACCGAGCAGTCCCGGCTTCAAATGAACACTGTGTGTCCTCAATTCGCTGCATCGTTTCCACCAGCGAACCTTTTCTGACGGCAGGCAAAGGCGCGATCAGCCTTCGACGATCACTGAAAACGTTGTCCTCGTGCTGGACCGGGCCTTCGAACACTTCACGTTCTGTGAGCCAGACTTCATCGTCTTTGCTGTTGATGACCCTCGCCTTCATCAGTGGTCGGTTCTGATGCCACGGCGACCACTCTGATTCGACGGTGCTGTATTCCTCAACACCCACATCCGTCAGAATTCGGTAGATGCTTCGCAGCGTCTGAATCGTCCGACCGTCGGCTTCGATCTGAATGACAGACTCTTCCAGCAGGTACTCGACATCGTGAGTTCCGATCAGGGGCACACTGTCGGCCTGTTCCACCAGCTGTTCTGCCGAAAGCGATAACGGCGTGTCTCCCCAGCGGCATTCATCTGCCAGAGCGTGGCCTGATGGAAGCAAGGCGACCGCAATAGCAGTGAATCGTGCCAGTGTGCTGAATCGTGCCATGATCAAGTTCGCCGGCATGTCTGCGTATCCCTGAAGTCAACTGTATGCCTTGCGGCAGATTCGCAAGAAATCGTCCGCTCCACACACTGGCATCGACCTTAGGTGCCATGCGACACTTTTCCGAAGGCTGGCGTTCGAGCCAACATCGCAGATTAAAA
>JAGQQE010000165.1 GCA_020426345.1 Planctomycetaceae bacterium | reverse complement strand
TGCCACCGGTCTTCAGCAGGGTGCACCGGTGCGGGTTTCATACAGTTTTCCGGGGTGATAGCTCCAAAGTGCTCAGTCGCCAGCTGGAGCTCTTCGTCGGAATAACGGGTGGGTAAGTCACCAGCCATTCCAACCAGAAACGAATCTTTGAAGGCCTCCTTTATCACACGGTCGATCCTGACCTCGGACGGGGTGGAACCAGATTCCGGCTGCGTGGAGTTTACGCCCTCAGCCATGACCTGTCTGGCAGCAGACGATCGTTTTGCAGTGGCCTCTTCGCTGGCAAATTCTCCCACTTTTCGTTGAAACACCACGGTATCTCCGTCGATGTGACCGGTGTATTGAATGCGAATCTGATTGCCGCCGAAGTTGAGTTCTTCAACGAATGAGACCGAATTACCATTCAATTCAACATCGGTGAATTCAACTTCACGCGATCGGCCGGATAACTCGGCTCTGGCTTTCGCAACAACCTGACCGCCCTGTCGGTCGAACGTCATGATGTAATCCTGGATTCCAATCTGCGTATCGAATTTCACATTCCAGGTACCCGAGAGTTTGTCTTCCGGCTGAAACAGCATTGCCCCAAATTCCCGAAGACTACGACGCCACGTCTGCCACTCGTGGGCGGTTGCCGGCGACAGATAGTAGTGAGCGTTCACGCCCAGCTGCTTCAGCTGTTCCACGCTGTCTTTCGGATCACCCCCTCGACGAGTTCGGCCGCCATCCACTTCTTTGCTGCCGTAACTCACGAACACGAGCTTCACGTTTTCCCTGAAGCCTTCAGTGCTTTCCACATCCTCCCCGGAAATTGTCGCGCCGCTGAAAAGCCCGATCTGCGAGAATTTGTCGAGATTACGAAGCGTGATCAGACGTGTTTCCATACTGCCCATCGAAAGACCTGCCATAGCGCGATTGGGCTGATCTGTCAGTGTGCGGAAGTGCTCGTCGACATAAGGAATCAATTCATCGACCAGAACGGTCTCGAAGTCGGTGATGTCGAAGTTTCGCAATCCACCCATGCGAACTTCGTTGGTCATGCCGTAGGTCATCACAATGATGAATGGTTTGGCTTTTCCTTCGGCAATCAGGTTGTCCATGATCAACCCTGCGTGTCCCTGGACGCTCCATCCGTATTCGTTTTCACCCCAGCCGTGTTGCAGATAAAGCACTGGATAACAGGTTTCGGGGTGGCTGTCGTAGCCTGGCGGTGTGTAAACAAACGCCCTCCGTTCGGCATTCGTACTTTTGGAATGAAAGAAGACTTCGCGAATCTGTCCATGAGGCACATTCTTCAGCGCGTAAAACTCCTGGTCATGGGCAGGAATCTCGATTCCGCTTCCCCATCGCATTGCGCCAAAGTAGTACGTACTGTTGGGATCTGGGACATGAGCACCATCAATAATTAACTCATAGTAGTGGAATCCTTCATCCAGCGGCCGGGAATATCCAATCCACGCGCCGTCCTCGCCTTTGACGAATTCAGTGCTGTCGCGAAATGTTGTCGAAACACTTTTTGCTTCGGGGGCCACAACGCGAAATTTGATGCGTCCCTGCGAGTTCACCTGTGGGTATACCTTGCCGGACTGGTTTGTTGTCGCCGGCCTGAAATCGTCAGCAATGCCTTCGAGGGTGGTGTTCGATGCCTTGATGTCTGGCGAGGTCGGTACAGCGGTTATGCTGCTCTCTGCGTCCATCTGTCTCTTCTGTTCGGCAGACGTGTCCTGAAACAGGAGTTGGGCAAAGTGATAAAGATTGTTGCGCCAGTGAGTCGGATCGTGCCCATGTGTATCGACGTTCCAGACGTGTGGAACATCATGCTCTTTGAGGTAACGCTGCAATCGCTGACTAAACGAAATCAGGCCGTCCTTGTTTCCGCAGGACAGCCACAATAGTTTGAGTCTTTCTTTAGTCTTTTGAGGTTCGGGCACCAATTCCTCAGGAGTCTTCGTGTTGGGCGCTGACGAGAACCCGCCGACCCAGGCAAACGTATCCAGGTGGGTAAGGCCGAAGTTCAGCGACTGTCCACCGCCCATCGACAGGCCAGCCAGAGCTCGGTGTTCTCGATCTGCCTGGACGGAATAGCGTTTCTCGATCGCCGGGATGACATCTACCAGCAGGTCCTTTTCAAACACGGCAAAGGCCGGAGCACTTGCCATCACGTTTCCTTCAGCGCGATCATTCTTCTGCGCTCGCCCGTTGGGCATCACAACGATCATCGGGACGGCTTTTCCATCGGCAATCAGATTGTCGAACATCACATCCGGAGTCGCAAAACGCTGCCATTCGGTTTCGTCCCCGCCGATGCCGTGCAACAAATACAATACCGGGTACTTCGTTTCGGATGTGTATCCCGGAGGCGTGTAGACATTCATCCGACGAACTGTGCCAACCGTTTTGGATTCGTATTCAATCATCTCCAGTTTGCCACGTGGGATGTTCTCACGCCTCTCGACGATACTGTCCGCAGGATCTGGATACGTCTGCCTGTCGTCGGGGCCCAGTTCAATCGGGCCACCGAAACCGCCACGGCGGCCCCGCTCCGGGTCTTGCCCCTGTACCTTGTCAACGGTGGCGGCCAAAGGAAGGGCGCCGAGCAGAATCAGGAACAGAAGTTTTCTCATGGCGGTTCACTCGAAAAGACACAGAGTGGGGGCGATGTCAGACAAGAAGGTTCATCGGCGGGTGGGATGGACCGCTGAAATGTTCAGCTGACCTGCAGTCGGAACCACTTCATGGCACCAACGTTCCATCCCCAGACACACGATTCCTCGAAAGCCTATCATCTCAACGAATGCGGAACAACAAGCGCAGGGGTGAGAGACTTGCCAGGATTTCATACTGCCTGAGAGCCACACCAACACGATCCAAAAGACAGCTGACACAAAGAGCGGCAGTCCGGTTATGGACGAGCCGGGACGGCTGGTTTAAATCCGGGTTTGATCCGCACTGGCCGGGTGTGAGATCACTTCACGGGATAAACAGGAATTCGTTGCTGTTCAGCATCGCTCGGCAAAACGCTGTTAGCCCATACTGATCGATGAAGCTCAGACTGTCTGTCAGCTCATCAGGTGTCGGCTGTCGAGCGAAGCAAAGCAAGAACGCGTGTTGAATGTGCTTTGATGTATCACCTGAATGGTCGGCTCGCAGGCGTTCAGCGAAGGCTGCCGACTGCTGCAGTACAAAACTGCTGTTCATCAGATTCAGAGCCTGCAGCGGCGTGGTCGAACGGCTGCGTCGAGGAACCGATGAGGCCGCATCCGGACAGTCGAAAATACCAAACACAGAATCCTGTTCCTGTCGCACCTTCGTTTGGTAAATCATCCGTCGAAAGTCATCACCGCTGTATTTTGATTTCGGGTGATAGTGCCGAACATTCTCCATTTCCACTTCGAAAGCGCTGAAACCCGGCCCATACATCTTCAGATTCAGCAGGCCCGTCACGGAGAGAATACTATCGCGAATCGGTTCTGCCTCGAGACGTCTTGGCGGAAATCGCCACCAGAGTTGGCATCCGGCATCCCGCAGCATGCCTGCGTCGTTCGGAGAACCGGCCTGCTGCCAGGTGGCAGATGTCAGAATCAGGCGGTGGATGTGCTTCACAGACCAGTTATGATCCATTAGCTGCCAAGCCAGAAAGTCGAGCAACTCCGGATGTGTTGGCTTCACTCCACCTTTGCCAAAATCGCTGGGAGTACTCACCAGTGCCTGACCAAAATGCCATTGCCAGATTCGATTGACGATGACACGCGCGGTCAGCGGATTCTCGGGCGACGTGATCCAATCCGCAAGAGCTTTCCGCCGCTGCTGTTCGGAAGTGTCATCATCGATTCCCAGGTCACCCAGCACTTCAATGGCAGACGGAGAGACCTGCTCGCGCTTTGCCATCGGTTCTCCGCGAAACAAACGATACGTCGGCTGCGGTGCTTCAAACGTACCAGCGTATACGGTGGAGGAATCACGCAATTGCCGCCGCCGTTCTTCAGCAGCATTAATCCGTTCAAGCAATTGTCGGCCGTGCATCGCCTGGGCATCAGAAAGCCCTGTGAAATCATATTCGACTGGTGATGGCATGCCCGAATATGGTTGCCGATCATCTGAAGATGCGATCTCGCGCCACTGATCATCCTTCGTTGCAATCTCAATTTTGTAACCAACAGCAAGACGGTCACGGAATTTCTTTTCCCGATCCCGTCCCCAGACAATTCGATGGATCGACCGAGGCTCTGGAAACTCAATCTGCACCCAACCCGCCCCGGATTCGTTGGAAATCCAGCTGTGGGAGTTTCCATAAAGACCATCGTTGATGTGTTTTAATTGATGAATTTCATAGCCGGGCAGGGTACTGGAACAGGTCGCAACAGCCCCGGTGCTGGCTAGCGCTACGTTCTGGACGCCGCTGAAAACTTCAAGTTCATCAAGACAGGGCTGGGCTCCTGTTGTTGACGTGATTGTGAATCGAACGATCTGCGTTTCAACAGGCTCGAATAATTCCTCATTAAAATCCGAAGCGACGGCTGGGCGTGAGGCCTGATTCCGTTTCAGAAAAAGTTTCAGTTCGCCACGAAGTCGAGCGACCTCAGCATCCAGGTCCTTCAATTCGATCTGTTGCTCCATTGATGGTGGAACGGAACGATTCCCGTGTCGTACACCGGTAAAAATCGCCTGCAGACCGTAGTAATCCGTTTGCCGGATGGGATCGAACTTATGATTGTGGCATCGCGCACAGCCAACAGTCATCCCCAGAAAGGCTGTGCTGGTCGTGTTGATCATGTCGTCCAGTTCGTTCTGACGCTGCATCAGGGTGAGAGCAATATCCGGGCTCTTCACGATATCTACAGGGCCTGCCACCAGATACGCCGTCGCTTCGGGAACCCCAATCGCATCGCCGACCAGCTGTTCACGCAGAAACTGATCATAGGGTTTGTCGTCATTGAATGAGCGAATCACGTAGTCTCGATAAGGCCAGGCATTCGGACGTTCGCGATTCGTCTCGAAGCCATCGGTTTCTGCAAAGCGAACGAGGTCCAGCCAGTACCGAGCCCAGCGTTCGCCGTAATGCGAACTCTGCAGCGTACGCTCAACAAGATTGTTCCAGGCTTCGGGCAGGTCGTTGTCGGAAAAGGCACGAACACTCTTTGGACGCGGTGGAAGTCCCAGCATGACCAGAGACAAACGCCGTGCTAAGGTAGCTCGATCAGCACGCTTTGAAGGTTGCAGGTCCCTTGAAACCAATCCTTTGGCAATAAAGGCATCAATGGGATTCTGTCGCCATTCTGCCGGCCAGGACTCAGGGACCTGCGGAATCTCGGGCTGGCGTACTGGCTGGAACGCCCAGTGGTTCAATTCAGAGGCAGCGACTTCTTCATCGGATGGCTGGTCTGCACCATACGGACCGGGCCAGTGTGCTCCCTGTTCGATCCACTTCTTCAGGACAGCAATTTCATCCGACGTCAGGACGTCATCAACATCCTTAGGCGGCATGACCTTATCCGGATGCGCGCCTGAAACCAGTTGAATCAGATAACTGCCTTCGGCGTCTCCGGGCAACACAGCCGGTTCCCCCGAATCACCCCCGCGCAAAAGAGCCCACTTGCGATCCAGCCGAAGCTGACTTTCGCGAGTCTCTTCCCCGTGACAATCGAAACAATGTGATCGGAGTACAGGAAGGACCTGCTGCTCGAAATCCACCTGATCAACCACCGAACTGTCCAGCGCAGATACAGCGGATGCAGACAAGAACACGCTGAGCAACACAGACAGACTTTTCAGGCGGCGACGAACCACTGTCATCGAACTATCCCCTGGTGTATTGGTGGGATTGGCGGGTGGGAAATGCATTTTACAGGCAGACGGCTTTGGCTGCCATGAAGCGCCTTTCCTGGGTGTTGCCGACAAAGAGTTTCTGCTTCGACTCAAAGGATGTCCATGCGCAAACGAAAGCTGTGCAGCAGGAATCGAATGAGACGAGAAAAACAGTAGCCAAAACTGGCGTTGCCTTCCGGCAGGATTTGCTGGTAGCTTTCCCTGGCTGGCCTTTGCCGGCGAACAAGGACGTCCAAGCGCATGCCTTCCAGAATTAGACAACCCATCGGTCTCTTTGAACCAACCGGTGTTTCACCGATCAAGGTGTCTCTGCGCGTGGGCTGCATCATGCTACTGATTTTGCTGGCCGGCTGTGTCAATGCTTTCAGCACCCGATTCCCAACTGCTTACACAGCATCACCTTACGCCGAAAACATGGCCTACCAGCAGACCAATCCATTTCCCGATCCCAACATCGGGCCATCCATGGACAGCACGCCGCGCGAATATAATCGACCACGAACTGAACCTCGCCGTGCTGCTGAACAGCGACTGATGCAGGGGATTCCGATTGGCCCCGAATATGTGCCGCCCGGACCACCTCGAAGCGGCCTGCAGCGGCCTCAAGCCGTTTATTGACCCGCACCCGTGCATGTTTTGAATTTGGAAGTCACTTCATTGAGCAGTCCGAACGAACAGCGCTGATTCTCCGATCGGATGTGAATCAGCTTCAGAACCGCTCGGCATCACTCCCTGTTTTCAGGTGGGCAGAACGGACCGTTCATCCCATTCCGGCAACATCTGCCGAATCATTCAGGACCGAACGACCTCGGTATCGCGGTGCGACTGTACATACTTTGACTGGTTTGCCGATAAGGAAAGATGTCTTCGAGCGAAAACCCAATCGCCGAAGGTCGCAGAGCAACTGAATTTCAGCTGAAACTGACTGATCCATGGCGAGCCCCGAGCAGAGAATTGAAGAACTCGAAAAACACCTCCAGCAAATGGAGGAACAGCTATTCCAGGCACAGCGGCTGAGTTCCGTCGGAGCGTTGGCATCCTCGATCACGCATGAATTCAACAACATTCTGACGACCGTCATCAACTACGCCAAAATGGGCTTGCGGCACAACGATGAAAAGACGCGAACGAAAGCATTCGACCGGATCCTGAATGCGTCTCAACGAGCGTCGCGGATCACGACCGGCATGCTGGCCTACGCACGCAACAATAGTGACCGACAGGAACCAGCAGACCTCAAGAAACTTCTGGACGACGTTCTTGTGCTCGTCCAGAAGGATCTGCAGATGCATCGAATCGGCGTCGACATGGATATTTCCGGGAGCGTGTGGGCGAATGTGAACAGTAGCCAGATTCAGCAACTCCTTATGAATCTGATCGTCAACGCGCGCCAGGCGATGAATGAGCATGGACGTCTGAAACTGACGATTCGTGATAACCCTGATGAAGGCTGGGCCGAAGTGTCCGTCGGAGATACCGGGTGCGGAATTCCAGCGGAACAGCTGAAACACATCTTTGAAGCATTCTACACCACCAAGAAGGCCGATGCGCGGGGGCAGGGCGGGACTGGTCTTGGCCTGTCGTTATGCCGACGAATCATCGAAGCACATCAGGGACGCATCCGCGTCGAAAGTGAAGTCGGCAAGGGAACTACGTTTACCCTCAAGCTGCCCCGGAGCCAGTCGCCTGCCGGGCTCATCAGCACCGCACTGCCGGAAGCGGCTGCCAGCTGACGACTTAATGGATGGCATCATCATAGTCGCGCGGGATCATAGTCGCGCGGGATTGACGGGCGATTGGGGAACAGTTCCCGAAGCCTTGCCTTCGAACTGTTTGCGCAGGCCGCTGGTCAGGATTTTCAGATCCGATTTTCCGGCCAGATTCCGAGTCTCGCCCGGGTCGTTCCACTGGTCGTAAAGCTCAACGCCATCCTTCCCTTCGTTCCATTCGGTGTATCGCCATCGATTTGTTCGAATGCTGCGGCCCATCACCATTCGATTGGGTTCTTTGTCCGAGACGCCTGGCCGCAGGACCTGTGTGAATGCGGGGAACTCCCAATCTCGTTTTGGATCACGCAGAAGGGGGACCAGGCTGTGTCCCGTGGCGGTAACCGGCGTTTTCAATCCGCTGAGATGAGCCACGGTCGGCATAATATCAATGAATTCCACGATACGATCGCAGGGCTGTCCATTTCCCGAGGCGGTCCTGCCGCCGACCGTTCTTTTAATTGTGACTCCGGATTCAGATCGACCGGAATGCTCCGGCGGTACCTGAGTCAGAACTTTGTCCGGCGCGAAGATAATCAGTGGTGACCGGGCAGATTCTTCGAACAGAGTGCGTTTCTGCCAGACTCCTTCGTGCTCACCGAGGTGATAGCCATGATCGCTCCACACGACAACGATTGTGTTGTCAGTCAGCCCCATGTGTTCCACTGCGTCCAGCAATCGGCCGACCTGAGCGTCGACAAACGAAACACAGGCGTAGTAAGCCTGTAATGCTTTTCGGCAGGTCACGGCATCCAGACCATAGTTTGGCAGACGACAGTTATGGGCAAAGGCCGCCGGGGGAATATCATCCCGATCACCGGGCAGGGCAAATGGTAATTGAATCGCTTCGAGCGGATACAAGTCGAAATACTTCTTAGGCGCGACGTAGGGAGTATGTGGTCTGAAGAAGCCTACACCCAGGAAAAATGGGCGATCAACGACATCAGGGCGACTGTTCTTCTCCTGATGCTGCGCCATCCATTGAATCGCTTCGCTCGCAATCATGCCATCGGTCTGCTCATCATCGCTGCCGTCTGCCTGAAGCCAGCTTAGCGCTGCGCTGACGGGGCGATGCGGTGTTGGATTGGTGATCAGGATTTCATCCGCAACGTCGCGACCCTTCGGATTGATCACTTCGTCCCAGGATATGGCATCATCCAGACCGTTGGTGCCGATCCCTGCGGGTACGTTGTAGTGATACAATTTGCCAACCCGAGCGACGGACCATCCATTCTGACGGAACAATTGAGGCAGCGTTACGATGTTTGCCAATTCGTCCCGAAAGTGTCGATCTAAATCGTAGACGCGAACAGCGTCCGGACGAGCACCGGTCAGTACCGACGCTCGGCTGGGATTGCAGAGCGGCAACTGGCAGTAGGCATGGCTGAAGCGAACTCCCTTTTCAGCTAGACGGTCAAGGTGCGGACTCCTGACGACAGAGTTTCCGTAGCAACCAAGACACCCGGCCAGATCATCAATGGCGATCAGCAGGACATTTGGTCTGGTCTGCGTTTGAGAATCACCTGCAACGCCAGGTTCGCTGACGCTGCCAACAGGGAATGCCATGGCGACGCTGCAGGACGATGACAAGACCATCGCCATCACACATACCGCAGAGAAACAGAATTTGCCGTACAATCGGAATTTCGGGTGAAGAGTCATTGACGGCTCAATCCGTTCTTACGGGGGTTCCGGCGTGTCGAGTTCCAGCGAGGGTTCAGCCTCCACCGTTCCGAGACAGAGGCTGCTGAAACTAAGGGATCAGTTTACCGTCGTTCCGATCGATATATCGCTGCCAGCGGCGAATTGATTCACGGCGGCGGCCTGAGTCAGCATCGGCGTGGTACCCGTAACGGTCGCCAACAATTTGTTCCATTCGATAAAAGGCCAGCTCACGAGTTGCCAGGCGATCGCTGGAAAGCAGAACGACCAGTTCGGCACAGATATCCGGTGACCGGAATTCATCACTGCTTAAGCCACTGATCAATTTGAAGAGCACCGGCACTTCGTTCATCGGGAGCCGATTTTCGAGGTTCCGTCGGACCAGCTGCGATCCCGCTTCGGTCTGCAATGCAATTTTCTGAAGTCCATCAATGGCCGCTCGCCTGACAAGTTCTTCTTCTGACTGTAACAGGATTGTCATCAGAGTGCTGACGTCCCGCGAAGCCGCAACGACACGCACGGCCGCAGAACCAATCAGGGGATTGCGGTCGCTGTAATGCTGCAACGCTGGTTCGGAAATCGTTTCGGACGAAGCGAACGCGGCACTGATCTGATCGAGAATCTCTGTTTCCTGCGGAACTGGTGGAGATGTCACATCATTAACCCAGTCCATAATAGCGCCTCGTTCTGCCGCATCCGCCAGATGCAGTTCTGCGACGCTGCCATCATCAAGCGACTTCCAGAACGCAGACTGAGTCTTCGTGAGTTCGAGGCTCGATTCAGTCGCGGCATGCGACAACCGGATGGCGCCCTCCACAACAAATGCCTGAACATGAAAGTCCGAGTCCCACGGAATCAACTCGTCATCGATCGTGTCATTTGCCACTTCGCTGGATACGGCAGGAGCAATAATATCGTTTCTGACTGGCACCACGTGCAGAGCGACTTTGGTATCTGCAGTTCCCAACGACAATTCGACCTGGCCTTTTCCAAACTGCAGTACGACAGGCACGCTCGCATCATCGGCGATATTTGAGGGCTCTCGTGACAGCAGAAAGCGTCCTTCCACCGGCACAAGCCCAGAGGGTTCTGCATTGATCAGACGAAACACACTGCCGCCGGGAACCAGCATTTTCCATCCGGATTCATCCAGAGAAACGGTCGCGGAAAAATCTTCCGGCATGGCCAGAGCCACACCCTCAACATCCGAACGCCAGTCTCGAAGTCTTAACTGATCCAGAGAATTATTCGGAGCGAATCGAAGCAATCGCATCCATTCGCCGGAGTCCTGATTGCGTCCCAGCAGCATGCCATAGTCGTCACGCACAGTGACTCGATGCTGAACCGTTGAACGAACTGGATCCGGCACGGAATTGTCGGGCTGCGTTCCACCAACTGAATTGTCGGCTCCAACGGGGAGCGACCCTGCCTCTTTGCTGGCGACGTTCGTCATGGCCGCGTTTCCCGGAGGATTCGCGTTTGCCGCAGGCTGTTGCCCCACTGGTTTCGGCTCACTGACAGACGGAGTCATCCCAGGTGCAGAAGCGACCTGCGTTGAGTCAGCCGGGATTGCCGGGAACGGATCTCCGTTATCAGTGGGATTCGCCGGCGTGGCTGCGATATCCGTCTCCACATCACTCTCCACATCTTTGGCTTTATCATTGCCGTCGCTACCGGGTGGCAAACCAGCAGCTTCCCCGGCGTGATTCGCCGCCAGAAGTGGCCCATCAGGATCCGGTCCCGGTGGACTTGTCAGGTGCTGATCCGTAATGACAAATCCAAGCCAGACAAGGGCCATCGCCCCCAGAATCAGCACGGGAAACCGACGTGATGCAGCTGGTCTGGCTGCCTGCGGAGTCCATTCGGGAGCTGGTGTCGCTGGCTTTGGATCGGCTGCGTTTTTTTCCACCGAACCATTATTCGAAGACTGCCTGGCGGGCTGACGAACCTTGCCAGCCGGATCCATGGAGTACAAGCGGTCGCGCATCCGCGATTCCAGAGGCACAGGGTCCCTCAAAAGTCCGATTGTCTGGTGTGTTGCAGCCACTTCAGCCAGATTCACATCAGACTTCAGGATTTCCTGTTCGATTCTTGCAACAAGTTCGGGCGTCAGCTGGTCATCCAGGTACTCGGCAACCAGGTTCGCGTCAATCATGCGAACCGATTCTGAAGTCGCGGCCAGTCGCCGACGGCGGACGACTTCCCGGATACGCTCCGCAAGTTCCGTCGCAAACGGACTCTTCGCAATTTTTTGCCCAATCTCCTTTGCATTGGCAGGAGGCAGACGGTCATCCAGGTAGGCAAGCAATGTACGCAGTGTGAGTCTCATCGTCGTGGTTCCCGTCGTTCTGTTGAGTTTCGGGTCTTTGTATCCCTGCAGGCGTGGTCCCGAATTCCTCTCGATTTGTCTGTGGCAGAAAAGTCAGGCTTCGCAGAGTCGGGCTTCGAACAGTCGGGCTTCGAACAGCCAGCCTTTCCATCCACAGGCGAGAAAAACAGTTATGAATTGCCTGTCCTTTCGCCTGAGAAACGGGCCGAATTCCGTGCGCATTCGCGTCACCATCAATAGTGCGAATCCGAATGAGGTTTCGTTCAGAAATCTGGGAAATTCTCGCTGCCGACCGGTGAAAACCTGAATTCCCGGCCGACTGAATCAGTCCAGATGGCGTTTTGCAAAGCAATTCACTTCATTCCGGAAGCCGAGCGTCCGGCAAAGTTGAAACGTTTTCGGCGTGCTCTAACCTGTGTCGCAACAGACGTGTCGAAAGATTCGTACAGTTAATTCGCGGCTGATGTTTCGCATTCAAGTCAATTTTCAGTGGTTGGAGAAGGTGGTCGATGGACGCTCGGATTGTATTGCTGCCCGGTGATGGAATTGGCCCGGAAATCATTGCTCAGGCGAAACGGGTTCTGGAAGTCATCGGCTCCCGATTCGGTCATTCGTTCGATTTGCCGGAACATGCCATCGGTGGGAATGCGATCGATGCGTGTGGGGATCCACTGCCGGATGAAACGCTGAAAGCCTGCAAAGATTCACAAGCGGTCCTGCTGGGTGCCGTTGGCGGCCCAAAATGGGACGACCCGTCTGCGAAAACTCGACCGGAGAAAGGATTGCTGAAAATCCGCCGCGAGATGGGTCTATTCGCCAATCTGCGTCCCACAAAGACATGGGATGAACTGGTGGATGCATCGCCGCTTCGTCGCGAAATCGTTCAGGGAACAGATATTCTTTTTGTTCGCGAACTGACTGGTGGAATCTATTTCGGAGAATCTGGTCGAAAAGAGCACGCGTCCGGCGAAGAAGCGTGGAATGTGATGACCTACACCACAGGTGAAATCGAACGTGTTGTTCGAGTTGCCGCAGAAGCCGCTCGCAAACGACGGGGGAAACTCACTTCCGTGGATAAAGCAAATGTGCTTGAAGTCTCGCGACTCTGGCGTCAGGTTGCCGAACGGGTGATGAAAGCCGAATTCCCCGATGTCGAATACAGCGTCGTCCTGGTGGATGCGATGGCGATGCATCTTATTTCTCGTCCGCGTGACTTCGACGTTGTGGTGACCGGCAATCTCTTTGGAGACATTCTGACCGACGAAGCATCGATGTTGCCGGGGTCGCTGGGACTGCTGCCATCCGCATCCATTGGCTCCGAAGGACCGGGGCTGTTCGAACCGATTCACGGTTCAGCGCCTGACATTGCCGGCAAGAACCTTGCAAACCCGCTAGCAACGATTCTGGCAGCAGCCATGATGCTGCGTTACTCAATGAATATGAATGCCGAAGCCGACGCCATTGAAGACG
>JAGQQE010000164.1 GCA_020426345.1 Planctomycetaceae bacterium | reverse complement strand
CTCCTGAAAGGCTCAAAACATGTCCCACGGATCTCCAAAACTTCACAATGCAATGTGGCCCGGTTTGGTCGGCAAAGCGTGAGCTGGGGACGCTTGAGCAGCTTTTCGTCACGCCTGTTGGCCGTGCCGGACTGCTGCTCGGGAAGTTGATTCCCTATGCCGTGGTTGGCGCATTCGAAACCCTGATCGTGCTCACGGTCATGGTCTTTGTCTTTGGCGTCCCCATCAACGGAAGTTTATGGCTGCTGCTTGGCCTGTCGCTGCTGTTTCTCGTCTGCGCGCTGGGATTGGGGATTCTGGTATCGACACTTGCAAAAAGTCAGCTTCAGGCGATGCAGTTTGCATTCATCATCATGCTTCCCAGCGTGCTGTTATCGGGTTTCATGTTCCCTCGCGAACAGATGCCGCTGCCAATCTTTGCCGCCACCCACATCATTCCCGTAACGTATTACATCGAAATTCTGCGTGGCGTTGTCCTTCGGGGGGCGGATGCCGTGGATCTGATTCCCCAGATCGCAGGATTAACCGTTTGCACAGTTGTCATCTTCGGGGCCAGTGTCTTTCGATTCCGAAAGCAATTGAGCTGATGAATTGCGGTTTCTGCAACGTCATCGGAGCACTAGACTGCGGGCCTTGCGGAATACATCGGATCAATCGCGTCACGGAAGATGGCGAACATGGCAACATCACTCCATCAGCAACTCAAATCTCACTACACACAGGACGTCCGGCAGCACGAAGTTAGTCTGGATGACTTTCGGATTGATGCCATAGACGAATCAGGCCGCCTGATCGAAATCCAGTGCGCATCACTCGGAGCGATTCGGACCAAGATACGCAGGCTGCTGAAGGATCACGATGTTGTTGTCGTGAAACCACTGGCCAGCCGCAAGCAGATAGTGCGACGGGAGTCACCAGACGGCGATGCGATCAGCTGCCGTTACAGCCCGACTCGCCAGACTCTGGCGAATATCTTCCTGGACCTCGTTCACTTCTCGAGGGTCTTTCCTCACCCCAGATTACGGCTCGATATTCTGTTGACCCAACAGCGTGAAATCCGGTTACCACCCACAGAGAAAAGCTCCTGGCGTCGTAAGTACAGTGTTCACGATCGAGAACTGATTACTGTCGACCAACATTTTCAGTTCTCCACACCGCGTGATATCTGGGACGCGCTGAACCCAGAGCTTCCGGATGCGTTTACAACGGCGGATCTCGCAGAAGCCATTGCGACACCACGCTGGCTGGCACAGAAAGCGGCCTATTGTTTTCGCGAGATGGGCTTACTGCAGCTGCATTCCAAAGATGGAAACTCGCTGGTTTACCGTCTGGCAACGCCAGCGGTGGTCGCTGCCAGAAAGCGAAAGAGTTCTGTCTCCAAGAGCCGACGTCCTGCATGACGCCATTCGGGCCGGAATTGGAGCCCGGAAATGAACTCATTGCCATGATCCTGCCTTCGGCATCTCATTACCGGGAGGATGAGTCTCACTGAGAATCCTTCCCGGAGGCTTTGCCGTGTTGGAGGGACTCGGCTAAAAACACACACGATTCAGGAAGACCAACAGGAAGAGTTCCGGACGTGTCAGAAGCGTCAGAAAAGAAAAACAGGGGGCGGCTGTGAGCAAATCGTGGATTGCAGACCGGATGCACAAGATTGATGCGTCGGGTATCCGTAAAGTTTTCGACCTTGCAGCTTCGATGGAGCGTCCGGTTAATCTGAGTATCGGGCAGCCTCACTTCGATACGCCTCAGCCCATCAAGGACGCGCTTTGCAAAGCAGTCCAGGATGGAAAGAACGCCTACAGCCAGACACAGGGCATCGCACCTCTGCTTCGGTTGCTGCAGGAGGATGTCGATCAGCGATTAGGACACTCCGATCGCAAGGTGTTTGTGACTTCCGGAACCAGCGGCGGCCTGATGCTTGCGCTGTGCACACTGATCAACCCGGGTGACGAGGTCATCGTTTTTGACCCCTGGTTCGTGATGTACAAACATTTGACAACACTGGCAGGCGGGACAGTTGTTCAGGTTTCGACCTATCCGGATTTCAGAATCCGGGAAGCGGCATTGCGTGAGGCGATCACAGATAAGACGAAAGTCATTCTGTTCAACAGCCCGGCAAACCCAACGGGTGCGGTTGCTTCACTGGAAGAAGTCAAAATGCTGGCCCGTGTCGCCGAGGAGTACAACATCGCCCTGATCAGTGACGAAATCTACCGGGCATTTTGTTACGACGAACCGTTTCATAGTCCGGCAGAGTTCAATGATCGCACGATTGTGATTGACGGATTCAGTAAATCACATTCCATGACAGGGCTTCGCCTTGGATTCATGCATGGACCGGAGTATTTGATTCAGCAAATGATGAAACTCCAGCAGTTCACTTTTGTCTGCGCGCCGCATCCGGTTCAGTGGGCAGGAGTTACGGCCTGGGAACAGGACTTGTCAGGTTATTCAGACGACTACCGGCACAAACGCGACCTGATGGTTGATTTGTTGAAGGACGATTTCAAAATTGCCGGCGGTCAAGGCGCATTCTATTTGTTTCTGGAAACTCCCTGGGGAACTGGTACGGAATTCGTAACCGAAGCGATTCGCAACAATCTGCTGATCATTCCCGGCAACGTGTTCAGTCCGTCAGACACGCATTTTCGGCTTTCATTTGCGGCAAATGACGATGTCCTCCGCGAGGGAGCCGCCATTCTGTGCCGATTGGCTCGCAATAAGAGTTGAATTCAAAATCCGGCGTTCACCCTATAATTTTGTTGAATGATCTGGGATTCGGCTTGGAAAAGATGAACAATAGTGGCGACTTCAGGGATTATGTCAGAATGTGAACCTCGGCCGAGGTTTACGAAATACGCGCGACCGTAGTGCTGCGGCTCGTCTGAACGTCGTTTTTTCGTGGGCAGCTGGCGTCAACTGGTGTTTGGCTGAGCTCCATTAGTTTTAAAGTCCTGTAAGGGGAAAGTCATGCGGAGTGTTAGAAAACGTTCGGAGGGCTTTACGCTGATCGAACTCCTTGTGGTGATCGCGATCATCGCAATCCTTGTCGCCCTCCTGCTGCCCGCCATCCAACGGGCTCGCGAATCAGCGCGACGATCACAATGCCAGAACAACCTCAAGCAGATTGCACTGGCGTTGCACAACTATCACGACTCACACCTTGTCTTTCCTCCGGGTCAGATCGTCACACGCTGGGCAGGAAACCTGAATGCCACCACGCTTCCTCCGCGAGTTGTCGATCCGGTTGAAGCGTACGATCCACGACTTGCGCTGGGGCTGCATGGAACAAGCTGGATGTATCACATTCTGCCTTTCATTGAGCAGAAGGCCGTCTACGAAATCTGGCGGAATGACTACAACGTCTTCAACAATGCGGAAATCGCACGAGAGGCCAATGTGAATGGTCAGGGTCCATGGCACCTGAATGGAGGAGCTCCCGCACTGACAGACATCCCCGCATTTTATTGTCCTTCACGACGGACAAAGATTGATCGCCAGAAATACAGTTCGAACTACGTTCTGGATTCGGCGGCAACGACGAAGCTCTCGACCGGCGTGACCGGGGGCGGCAATGACTACGTCGGATGTGCAGGATCCGGCATTTTGTTCGACAAGACTCCAGCAGTTCGATCGTTGTTCGACCCGACGCCCGCCCAACTACAGTACCTCACAGAACAAGTGCCGACTGCAGCCAACAACCTGAACTCGCTGAACGGCAACATCGGCATGTTCTACGCGAACAGCTCTGTGCGAATTGATGACGTTCAGGACGGTACTTCACACACAATCCTGATCGGTGAAGCCGAACGATTTGACACGTTGAAGATTGCGGCAGCGCTGAAGACTGACGAACAGCGTGCGAGCGATGGCTGGGCCTGGGGCGGACCTGCAACATTGTTTTCCACTTTGGAAGGCCCCAACAAGCGAAAGAGTTACGAATACGCCGGTAGCAGCCACGACACAATCGTTCAGGTTGCCCTCTGTGATGGCTCAGCTCGATCCATTAGTGAAAACATCGGCATCCAGGTTTGGCAGCGTCTTGGGAACCGAGGTCAGGGCGTCGCGCCCGGAGCCGGTTTCTGATCCGGTCAGTCATCCTGACAGGAAATCTGCTTCTGATCCTGTAAACTATCGCAAGCCAGGTCAGCGACATCATGCTGATCTGGCTTCGACTTCTTTCGGGTCTTCATTTTTCGTTGAGCAACAGACATGACCATCAAGTACACCTGTACCGGCTGTGGTTCAGTCATGAAAATCAAGGATGAAAAGGCTGGAACCAACGCCAAGTGTCCCAAATGCCAGGCTCGCTTTGTGGTTCCTCTCATTTTTGAATCGGCCTCGGAATCTGAAGAAGAGGAACTCGAAACGGTCAGACCCAAATCGAAGAAGCCCGCCCGGAAGCCAATGCCGGTCAAGCTCCCTGCACCTCCGGACGACGATGACGACGACAGTCCCTCCGCAGGGATCCCTGAAGACGATGATGATGATGACATGGAGGCAATGCTGACGTCTACGGTCACGAAAACTTCAGCACGTCCGAACCCGGCGCAACTTCCCGCCGGTATGGACGATGACGATGACGATCTGGACCTTCCACTGGATGTCACTCCCGACCTCCCCAAGACAACTTCGAAGCGATTCGATCCCCTCGATGCCTTGTCGGATGGAAAGCCCGCGGCCTCTCGGCCTTCCGGTGGGGGAGCGCGCAAGGCGTCTGTTGCTGATATGATGCGAGGCTTTGATGCGGGACCATCCGCAGGGGCGTCGGCTGCAACTCAACCACCGGTTCGAGAATCATCAACGGTCTCAGAAACCACGGGAACGGCGGCCGAAGCCCTGGCCCGAGCTTATCAGCAAAAGCGAGACAATGCTTCGACCCCCAAACCGAAGAAAGCCGAACTGTCAGAAGAACAGCAGCTATTCATTGCCTGGCTGAAATCGAACACTCCCATGGTGGCCGGTGTCCTTCTTGCAATTGTTGCTTTGTTCTGGTGGATGGGCACAAAATCCTACAGCGGTCCCCCATTGGCCACAGTAACAGGCACGCTGACAATGGGAGGTGTGCCCGTACAGGGTTACACGGTTCGATTTGTTCCGAAATTGTCGGAGGCTGAACTCACATCCTCAGGCGGCTCCGATGCCCCCATTCCTCGTTCCACATCCGACGGCGTGTCGGACGATAAGGGCAAATTTGATTTGATGTTCACGGCAGAGTACCGTGGCTCGTGTCTTGGGGAACATACACTGGAAATTCTGGATCCATCAGGATTGCCGATCAATGTTCCGGAGAGTTATCTGCTTCAGGATGTCCCTGAAGATGGCCTGTACGACTTAGTATTCGATATCAATTAGTAAACACAGAATTCGTCATGTCCTCCACAATTATCGTTGACTACGGAATGGGCAACCTTCGCAGCGTGCAAAAAGCCTTCGAAAAGGCTGGCGAAGCGGCCGTGATCTCGTCAAACCCTTCGGAAATCTCAGCCGCCCAGCGTGTTGTTCTTCCTGGCGTGGGAGCTTTTCGTGATGCGGCAGCGGCTCTTCGCAATCATGATCTGGTGAATGTCATCAAAGACCATATCGCAGCAGATCGCCCATTTCTGGGTATCTGCCTGGGGCTTCAATTGCTGCTTGATGTTTCGTACGAAGATGGTGAATACGAAGGTCTGGGCATTATTCCGGGGTCGGTCACCCGATTTGTACTGCCCGATGAGTTCAAGATACCGCACATGGGCTGGAACCAACTGATGCCCGGCGCGCAGGTGAAATCATGTCCGTTGTTTGAACACCTGCCTTCTACGTCGTGGTTCTATTTCGTACACAGTTACCACGTTGTTCCGAATGACGAGAGCTGGGTTGCTGCAAGAACAGACTACGGTGCACCGTTTGTTTCTGCCGTGTGCAAAGGCAGAGTGATGGCCACACAGTTTCACCCCGAAAAAAGCCAGTCTGCTGGTCTGCAGCTGCTGAAGAATTTCCTTTCGGTGCCTGTTGCAGCAACAGTTTCCTGATCTCCGTTTTCACAGGCGTGACCAGCCTTAAGAGAGCGGCATGCCTACCGTCGGCAGCACAGTCCTGTATGTTTCCGAATCTTCGCGCGATCGGCCTCTGATCTTCAGGCGCCCTGACTTTCACATTATTCTGTCCTAGCAGGAATTCAACGTTTCATGATTCAGCTGCTGCCTGCCATCGATTTACTCGAAGGACGCTGCGTGCGTCTTCGTCAGGGCAACTACGACGACAAGACCATTTTTGCCGACGACCCTGTCGAGATGGCGATGCGATGGAAGGATGCAGGAGCCGAGCGTTTGCATCTTGTAGATCTGGATGGAGCAAAGGTCGGTCGGTCGGTGAACGCCCCTGTGGTTCAGCGAATTACTCAAGCCACCGGATTACCCTGTCAGCTGGGCGGAGGCATTCGAAATGAGGAGACCATTCGTCAGGTCGTTGAAGACGCAGGCGTCGATCGTGTCATCATAGGCACACGTGCACTCAGGGAACCGGATTGGTTTCGATCGATGTGCGAACTCATGCCTGATCGCCTTGCTCTCGGCCTGGATGCAAAAGATTCCATGGTTGCGACCGACGGGTGGCTCGAGGTTTCTCAGGTTTCTGCCATTGAACTGGCAGGTTCACTGGTCGGTGTGCCTCTGGCTGCTGTCATCTACACCAACATTGCCAACGATGGCATGATGCAGGGCATCGACCAGGCCACGCTCGATGACTTTCGTACACTGGCTTCTATGGGACTGCCTGTCATAGCATCCGGTGGCGTCACGACGATGGACGATCTGGCGGCATTGAAAAAGATTGCACAGGAAGAACCAGGACTGATTGGTGCAATCACTGGTCGCGCCATCTACGAAGGCACAATCGATGTTGCTCATGCGATTGCGTTCCTGAAGAGCTAATCCAGTCCGGACACCGCTGTGGAATCGCCAGCCAGCCAACTTTCCAGACAAATTCGATCGGCGTTAACAGATGCGGGGTTCTCGAAGATCGGCATCGCGCCTGCGGTCTCTCCGACAGGTTTTCATAAGCTCGTTGAATGGCTGGCGGCGGGATATGCCGCGGACATGAACTGGATGGAACACCGTCTGGAGGCTTATCGGCACCCTGATGGTGTGATGCAGGGCGTGGGAAGCGTGATTATGGCCGCGATGAATTATCATCGTCCCGAAAACTCGGAAGAAGCATCGGCCGACACATCGCCTCGTATTGCTTCCTATACTTTCGGAGCCACGGACTATCACGATTTCCTGAAGAAGCGCATGCGACCGACGGCGAATCTGATTCGGTCTGTGAATCCTCACGAGAAATCCCGCATTGTTGTCGACACAGCGCCTTTGCTGGAACGCGACTTTGCGCGACTTGCCGGCATTGGCTGGTTCGGCAAGAACACCATGTTAATCAATCGCCAGGTGGGCAGTTGGTTCCTGCTGGGAGCGATTCTGACGACCGCCGTACTCGAATACGACGCCCCCTTCGAAAGCGATCATTGCGGAACCTGTACGAGATGCCTGGACGCCTGCCCGACCGACGCTTTTCCTTCTGCCGGGGTGCTTGATGCAGGAAAATGCATCAGCTACCAAACCATCGAAAACCGTACTTCTGACATTCCGGAGCACTTGCGAACTTCGTTAGGGCCATGGCTGTTCGGGTGCGATATTTGTCAGGACGTCTGTCCCTGGAATCGATTTGCCCCCGAATGCGACGACCCCGAACTCTACACGAACCGGCACCTGCAGGAGCTGTCCTGCCTGGATGTCCTGATGCTGGACGAGGATGGATTTCGCGCGGCATTCCTTGGCACAGCTATGTTTCGAACCGGTCGACCTGCCGTCGTCAGAAATGCCGCCATTGTGGCTGCGAATCTCAACCTGATGCACTGTGTTGATCAACTGAAAGCTCTGCTGGCAGATCCCGAACTAATGGTTCGGGAGGCAGCCTCGTGGGCACTCAACAAACTGCAGACGTCGGCAAAATCCCGCTGACTGCAATTCTGAAGCAGATTTCACCTGCGAGTTGGCGCAGGACCGCACGCGCCGGATGTTGCAACTCAATACAGGCCTTTTCACATCCGGAGGCGGCTGACATACTCCCCCCGAGAATTGCGGCACTCAGCATTTGCCGAATCGATCTTCGGACGACGTCCCGGGCCAGCGCCGATCCGACGGTTTCGCATTCAGAATAATGCCAGACGTGACGGGTCATTTACTGATCATCCAAATCGGTGCGAAATTGTGCCGGAATTGGCACGGGGTTCGCTTCTTGACAGGGCTGCAGATTCTGTCACCTGAATCTGCGGACAATGCATTTCCATGACTCATACAGGAAGGTAGAAAACGAATGGGCCTCATCAAGGAATTCAAAGACTTTGCCATGAAGGGCAATGTCGTTGATATGGCCGTGGGAATTATTATTGGGGGCGGCTTTGGCAAAATCGTCAACTCGATGGTCAGCGACATCATCATGCCTGTCGTCGGAGCTCTTGCCGGCAAAGGAAGCTTCGGCAGCCAGTTCCTTTGGCTTGGAGACGGGGAAAAGCCGGGCAGCATTGCCGACGCTGTGAAAACAGGCGAGCCCTATATCGCCTGGGGCCCCTTCGTTCAGACAACCATTGATTTTATCATCCTGGCCTTTGCCATCTTCATGATGATCAAACTGATGAACAAGGCCCGCGAATTGACTGAAAAGAAGGCTGAAGAAGCGGCCGCTGCTCCTTCCGCCCCACCGGAAGACATCGTGCTGCTGCGAGAAATCCGCGATGCACTCAAAACCAGATAATTGATTTTCGGGATCGAATGCCCGGCATCTCCAGTGCCGGGCATTTGCATGCAATCGTCCAGCACCGATGGCGATTACCTGAGTTGAAGCAGCTTTGCCATGATGGTCGCCATTCTGTTGTGGCCATCCTGAGTTAAATGAATGCTGTCGAACGTGCCTGCATCTGCTGTAAAGACACTTAGCAGTTTCCTCTTGGGAATCAGCACCACACCATGGCGAAGAGCAAGTGATCGCTGAACGTCGCCCCAGGCGTTGTGAAACGGTGGCAAAGGCAGCTCGAACATAAGAATGGCACGCTCCGGATCATCACGTCGAATCGCGTAGAGCAGGTCATCCAGATCCTTTCGGAATTGCGATACCGTCGTTGAACCAAGGAGATCGTTTCCTCCGAGTTCAATAATGAACGCCGCATCTTTCGGAACAGAGTGTTTTCGGAATCGATCGGCGGCCGTGATGACAGTCTCGCCAACATGAGACAGATCTATAATTTCACTGGGCCACCGTTCCTGCAGCAGGACGGGCCACGTTGTGGCCTCTCCTTCACCAAGGCCGGCTGTGACGGAATCAGCAAGAACAACAAGAGCACGCCCTCGGATCGCTTCGATGTCGACACTCGGCTCCCATTGCCAGTAAAGCTCATGGACGATCGCAGTCGTCCAGCACAGGAACGTGATAAGAACCAGATTCCTGCGTTGACCAGCGTCTCTGGTTCGCCAGGCAAATGAAGTTGATAAGGCAAGCGGGATCAGTATCCAAATGGGGAACGGCGTTGATGATGCTGCCACAAACAGCAACCCTGCGATCAGCAGAAGCCAGCGATAGCGAAAACAGACCTGAGCCAGGACCTGCCCAAACCCTGCCGTGGGTTCCCGGGGTGTTGCATCGTTTCCGGATTCTTCAGAAGGCTTCTGCCGCCGCGAAAATCCGAGTCCCGTTAACGCGAACATCACCAGCAGCGCGCCTGTGAAGAATGCCTGTCCGTTTGCGAAATGTGAAACAAGAGGATTCATTAGTGGCTTGGTGCTTAAACAAAAAAGGGCCCGGCATCAAACAGATGCCGGGCCAGTACTCACGGACTCTCAACGGTTTTCATGAGCTCGTTAAGACGAGCTTCCTGTTACTTCTGCAGTTCTTCCGCCTTCGTCTTCAGGTCCGCGGCTTTCTTCACAGCCTCGTCTGACTTCTTTTTCATATCTTCCAGAGTCTTGGCGGCTTCATCCGACTTTTTCTTTGCTTCATCGGCCGCTTTTTTCGTGTCTTCAACTGGCTTCTTTGCGCTCTCTGCTTTGGCCTTTGCTTTTTCGACATCCGCATTGGACTCTGCGACCGCCTTTTCAGCAGCGTCAATCGATTCCTTGCTTGCGCCTGGAGTGGCTTTCGTGTCAGCCAGAACCTTGTTCAGCGTTTCAAGATTCGCAGTTTGCGCGGCAAGCAATTTAGCCGCTGCATCTGCCGCGGTGTTGGCCAGCTCATGCTGTTTGGCTGCTGCTTCTGCGGCAACGCGTGCTTCGTCTGCGGCCTTCGTCGCATCTGTAATCTTCGCTGCAAGCTCTTCGACTTCTTTTGCAGCATCCTCAGCCGCGCGCATCGCTTCTACTTTCGCTCGCTCGCGTTCCTTGCGAAAGTCCGGAACGATTTCAATGTCAGCGATCACGCCTTTCAGTTTTTCTTCGCCCGCTTCTGTAACACCTGTCTGCCAAACGAACAGCTTTTTCAGGTTCTTCAATCCACTAAGCTGCTCCAGGCCGGCGTCGGTAATCTTCGTTTCGTAAAGATTCAGGTACTGAAGATTTTCAAGGGATGCAAGATGAGCCAGACCGGCATCGGTGATCGCGGTGCGTTCCAGGTGAAGGCGTTCCAGTCCTTTCAGTCCAGCCAGATGGGCTAATCCCGCGTCCGTAACTTTTGTGCCTCGCAAATTGACGGACTGAACAGTTGGCTTGTCTTTCAGCACCGCCAGAACGTCGTCCCCAATTTCCTTGTCGGACAGGTGGAAAGCCACCTGAATGCGAGAATCATTCTTCGCCAGCGGCATCGCCTGACCACCGGCGGCTCGAACGGCATCAATCAACTGCTGGTCAACTTCAGAGCCTTCCTGTTGGGCGACCACAGATTTGCACAACATCAACGCGCAGAGAAGTGTTCCAACTAACTTCATCACACTTACCTCGATGAATAAACGTCGAACGAGACACCACCGCTTTCGCAGTGCGTTGCAGCACCGTGGCTGCATTTCCAGTCTGCAGAGTAGGCAGAAGTCTGGCGACGTGCAAGGGGTGGGGCAGATGGCAGTCGATGGAAGCTAAGGACCGTGCAACGCTTCGCTTCGCAACGATTCGGCTCGTGTGCGTACGTCGTTCATGTTATCCATACGCTTCGGCTGCAGGTCGAATTGAAATTGCCGATGATCTGTGATGTGCCTTCCGGCGAAATTATCACTCAGAAAATCCAGCGGAAACTTCTGGTACCACGGGGATGGGATGCTGACCATCTGCGTCTGCGTTTCGTAACCATCTTTCAGCAACTGAATTTCACGGGTTCCGTACCACGTGAAATCCACAGATGCCGGAGTGTAACCAACGTCTTTTCCGTCCACGCGCACCAATGCTCCCGGCGGATTGGAGTACACCGTGAATCGACGATGCACACAACCCGTCTGCAGCAGGATGATGACAATCAGGATGGAATAACAAGAACGCATGGGGTGGTGGCTGACCGGGGTTCAAAGGACTTGATAATCGGCATTCGACGTTTCGCCCAACCAGCTGCGTAGTCTACTTTCAGAGCCAAAAACAGGCCAAGACCAAATCGAACCCACGTTTTTCGGGCCTTTCACGGAAAACACGTGTTGCCAATCTCGCACTGTGACGGGAGTTTCCGGAACCAGCCCGGCGTTCAATGAGGCGAGCAATGCCGGATTCTCTCCGAATTTCCTCGCGGGTGCTCTGACCAGGCAACGATCGGGCTCAGCAGAAGCCATGCCATTTCAAGACCATTGCCGGCAGCGTCCGTCAGTAAGAATCGAAACAATTCCTCCACATTGCTGACATCTCGCAACTTCTTTTGCCTGTTCCTGACGGAACTGGCCTGAAGGTACTGACGATTCAGACAATCGCTTCGATGACGGATCCTCGCGTTAGCGGAAATGGTCGACCAGTCTGATCCTGCAGCATCGTGTCGGGCGAATGCCCCAGACAGTGAAACATGGTCGCGGTGACGTCGGCTGGCGTCACAATGTCCGCGACTGGATAAGCGGCATGTGGATCGGATTGTCCGTGGGTCACCCCCCCCTGGATCCCGCCGCCTGCCATCGCGATTGAGAAGCAATTTCCCCAGTGATCGCGGCCGGCGTTGCCATTGATCCTGGGAGTATGCCCGAATTCACTGATCCACACCACAAGTGTCTCTTCCAGCATGCCTTGCTGATGGAGGTCTTCGATGAGCGCGGAATAGGTCTGATCCATCATGGGCATCAGAAACGATTTCAGGCTCGCGCAATGATCTCGATGGGTATCCCAGGTTCCGTTGTTAGCTTTGCCATCAACTCGCGTCCAGTTTACCTGAACCAGCGAGACACCCGCCTGAACCAGACGCCGGGCAAGCAGGCACGATTGTCCAAACCGATAGCGACCGTAGCGATCGCGAACGGATTCACTTTCTTCATGAAGTCGAAAAGCCTTTCTGGCCGAGTTACCCGCCAGCAATTCGAAAGCCTGCTGCGACTTCTTTTCGAATTCGTTCTCCGGGTTGATTTGAGCCACCATGTTGGCTGTCAGGCCATTCCCCTGAGCTCCTGAAACGGCAATCGCCTGCTGACGATATCGATTCAGTTGCTCCAGTAATTGACGTCGGGAATCAAAGCGTCCCGCAGCAATGTCCTGAGGAAAGGACAAATCGGGAACGCTGAAGTCCGACTCCGAAGGATCACAATACAACTGCCAGGGATCGTATTGCCTGCCAAGAATTCCGGCCTTTTGCCCCGGCCAGATAATCTCACCATCATTGGCAATGTGATACGGCAACGCGATGGACGATGGAAGACCATCGGAATCCGGCCGCAGCACCCGCATCATGGCCGCGTGGGAGGGCGAGAGATTCGGAGCCTTTGATGTCACATTCTCCTGACTCAACGGAATATGAGGAACTCCCGTGAGCATCTGATACCCGCTGGAAGAATGGGCCTGATCCTTTGTGACAACTGCTCGCAGTATCGCGAGCTTATCAACATGGCTGGCTGTGCGCGGCATCAGTTCGCCGATGTTGATGCCAGGAACCACTGTTGGAATCGATCCGAATTCGCCGCGTATTTGTGAGGGAGCCTGTGGCTTTGGATCCC
>JAGQQE010000163.1 GCA_020426345.1 Planctomycetaceae bacterium | reverse complement strand
TCCTGCAGAAAATCCCGCGCTATACGAACTGAAATTCGAACACCTCAGTTGAATGCACATGTGAATGGAAATGTACATGACGGAGAAGGCCTCGATGACAGACTCCCTGTCGTACCATCATATTCAGCGAGGGCCGCTCTGTTGGCTGCTTTATGCTGTGGCTATCGTCATGATCGTCCTGGGGTTGGTGCTGAGGAACGTGCCGCCTTTCCCGTGGTTGTTTCCGCTCGTCGGGCTGTTGATGATGTTTCTCGCCGCGGGGTTTCATTACCTCAAAGTGAAAAGTCAGTCGGATCGGTTGCAGGTCGGTTTCGGACCCTTACCACTGTTTCGCCGAACGGTCTTGTTTGAAGACATTGTCAGCGCGTCGATTGGACGAACGACGTTTCTCGATGGATGGGGGATTCATATGAGTCTGCAGGGCGGATGGGTCTGGAATTTGTGGGGTCGAGACTGCGTCGTTCTACAGCTTCGAAACACGCGCCTCCGGATCGGGACTGACGACGCAGAGCAGCTGGTTGCGTTCATAAGAGAAAAAATCGGCAGTCAAAGTGAGAGATGAACATCCATTTCGGTGACAAGCCTGCGGATTGAAAGGCGGTTAACCAAACTGCCGGGAAGAAGGGAAGCGTTGTGACAACAGAGAAAGAAAAGATGCTCTCCGGCGAGCTCTATAATGCCCTGGATTCGGAACTAATATCCGAAAGAGAGCACGCGCGGGATCTGTGTCAGGACTTGAATGCGACTCGTGAGAGGGATACGGAAACTCGTCGTCGAATTTTGAAAGAGTTACTGGGAGCTGGCGGCGATTCCGTCTGGATGCAGCCCCCATTCTTTTGTGATTACGGCAGTAATATCTACCTCGGAGAACGCGTCTACTTCAACTTCAATTGTGTCGTCTTGGATGTCTGTGAAGTCCGAATCGGCAGCTTTACCTTCTTCGGGCCATCCGTACAAATCTATACAGGCACCCATCCTCTTGATCCACAACTGCGGCGGACGCAGGAATTCGGCAAACCAGTCCGGATCGGTTCTGATGTCTGGGTTGGTGGAGGAGCGATTATTCTACCGGGTGTTGAGATTGGTTCCCGGACTGTGATTGGTGCTGGAAGCGTCGTGACCCGGTCAATCCCTGACGGCGTCGTTGCTGCAGGAAATCCCTGCCGAATCATTCGCCATCTGGAAGCGAAGTGCGAATAAGCATTCGTGGCGTCAGTACGATGCCATTCATTGCCGATACAGCACCAGCCAGCCCACGCGGAATGACATTCACCGAGTGTGCCAGAACGCCCACAAGATGAACACCCCCTGCAACGGAAGGCGAAGCAGGTGAACGATTGCCGGCGCCGGAAGAATCTCCTGATGTTTGTAGAGATAAATGTTGGCGGGGAACACCGCGATGAACAGTGCGATAGCTCCCCATGCAGCCCAACATGACCACCGAGGTACAAGCAGGGCGACCCCCAACAGAATTTCACAAAGGCCGCTTACGAGTACAAGCTCTTTATGCAGCGGCAGATATGGGGGCATGATTTTCAGGAAGAAGCCTGGCTTCACAAAGTGCATCATCCCCGCGAAGATCAGAAAAACAGCCAGCAGGACTTTCGAAGCCGTCTTGCTCCAGAGCATGGAGTAAATATCAACCATCGTGCACCGCCATGTTTCGGATAAGAGAAAGTCGCGCGAAGTCGGCTCAGGGGCAGCACGGAAAACAGTGCAGGCTTCGTCGCGCCGAAACCAAATCCAATGCCCTTGATCTTCACGGGTTAAAGTAAGTCGGCTAAAGCGTGCTGCAGTTCAGGGTAGGCGAACGTGTATCCAGACTCGATCAGGCGGCTGGGCACGACGTAACGTCCGTAAAGTGCCAGTTCTGGGTCCGTTCGAAGGACCCACTTCGCACCGAAACGAACCATCGCCTCTGTCGCGGGTAACCCAATTGGGATACGCAGAGAACGCCTCAGACACTGCATAAATTCTATCTGAGAGACGGGATTAGGAGAACTGGCGATGTATGGCCCCTGCAAAGACGAATTGAGAATCGCCCGTTCAACGATTTGATTGAGGTCTGTTTCATGAATCCAGCTCATCCCCTGCCGTCCCGTGCCCACTTTACCGCCGAGCCCCAGTCGGGCTAAAAAACGAAGGCGAGCAAGAGCACCGCCCCCAGCTCCTCTGTCTCGCCCGACGACGAAACTCGTCCGCAGGATGACACCACGCTGATCGTCTCGAACTGACCTTGCAAATTCTGCTTCCCAGGCTTTGCCCACGTCCGGAGCCAGTCCATAGCCGAATGGTGATTCTTCCGTGCAGACCAGGGACGGAGGATCTCCGTAGATGTGGGCGGTGCTCATTTGCACCCAAACCGGTGGTGGCATGGAAACGGCATTCATCGCTGTCCCAAGCACGCGGGTCGATTCCAGACGTGATCTCAGAATTTCATCGCAGTGATCGGGCGTCTTGACGCAGTCGACAGAACGGCCGACCAGGTTAACGATAGCCGTAGCGCCATCAAGGACAGATTCCCACCCGGTGAGCGTACGCGCGTCCCACTGAACATGGTCCCATTCGCCGGTGACTCGTGGGCGATTGCGGGAAAGTATCGTCACACGAAAATTGGACTTCCGCAGATGGTTAGCCAGCGAGACTCCCAGAAACCCACTGCCACCCGCGATTACGATGCTCTTATTTTCCATGGGATTCTGCGGCCGGTATTCAGGAAGACGTCCAGTTGTCGTGGTCTCCGGATTTCGTCCGGAGAATTAACTCAACTCGTGCCAGCGCGCTTGGCAATTTTGCTGGATTTGTCTCAAAACGGTCGCTGAACGTGGCCAGGGGCTCGCTCCAGATTCCCTGGGATTCAATCCGGAATTTGCTGGGTCGTATCGTGCGCAGAGAGACGTCACTGTCTCGGTCGTCCGATCGTTGCCAGACGTTGTCGAGAGAGGGAGCTGATTCTCCCGGCGCGGGATCAGCAATTCAGCATGCGAATCGATTCAACATGCGAATCGCTGCGATGGACCGTGCCAGAATAAATCATGCCAGGATAGGAGTAACAACCTCGCCATGCACATCTGTCAGGCGGAAGTCACGGCCCTGGAAGCGATACGTCAATTGCTTGTGGTCGATGCCCAGCAAATGCAGCATTGTTGCATGAAAATCGTGAACAGTAACTACGTTCTCAACAGCGTTGTAGCCGAGTTCGTCGGTAGAGCCATATGTCGTGCCTGGCTTTGCTCCGCCACCCGCCATCCACATCGAAAATCCTTTGATATGGTGGTCCCGGCCATTTCCCTGGGCCATGGGAGTACGTCCGAATTCACAAGCCCAGACAACCAGAGTGTCTTTGAGCATATCGCGCTGCCGCAAATCTTTCAGTAATGCGGCCACGCCCTGATCGACCAGCCCGGCTGTAATCCTGGATCCATTCCTGATACCGCCGTGATGGTCCCATCCACGATGATAGAGCTGCACGAACCGCGTACCTCGTTCAGCAAGTCGGCGAGCCAGAAGACAATTCGCGCTGAACGTCCCATCAGCGCCGGCCGTGCCGTAAAGGTCGAGAGTCTCTTTGGTTTCGTCTGAGAAATCCATCAGGGAAGGAATACTGGTTTGCATTCGAAATGCCATTTCGTATTGGGCAATTCGAGTTGAGATTTCAGGGTCATGCACAGCTTCGTTCCGGAAGCTGTTCAGCGTTTGAACGGCATCGACGATCCCTCGCTGTTGGTCTGCAGTAACCCCGGGCGGGTTTCGGACGTAAAGAACCGGATCACCCTTGCTGTGAAATTCGACGCCCTGAAACCGAGACGGTAGGAATCCACTGTGCCACTGTCGTGCTGCGATCGGCTGAGCCTGGCCGCCGCCCACCGACGTCAGCACAACGAATCCCGGCAGGTCCTCAGCTTCTGAACCCAGACCGTACTGCAGCCACGCTCCCATGGAGGGACGCCCGCTGATCGTGGTGCCGGTATTCATAAATGTGTGAGCGGGATCGTGGTTAATCGCATTCGTCTTCATTGAACGAATAATGCAGAGTTCGTCAGCAACCGTTTGCAGGTTTGGCAGGATGTCGGCGATTTCGTTACCGGATTCGCCACATTTGGTGAAAGGGTGCTGTGGAGCGAGGCACGTGAGTTTCTTTCCCTGCAACTGGGCAATTGGCTGACCTGCCGTGTACGAGTCGGGCATCGGTTGCCCGTCCAGTTCGGCAAGACGAGGCCGATGATCGAATGTTTCGAGATGAGAAGCCCCGCCAGCCATCACAAGAAAGATGACTCGTTTGGCTCGTGGCACCACATGGGGTGTCTGAACGACCCCTGTCCAGCGGTCCGTCCCAATGGTGGCTGCCGATTCCTGTGCCGCCAGAGTTCGACCGTTTGCTGATAACAATTCGGCCAGGGCATAGGTGCCGACGCCCTGCGAAACGCGGCCGAGAAAGGATCTTCGGGCAAGGAAACCGGCGGAATCCTGTTTCAGCGTCATGTCAAAGTATCCTGAGTGGATGAGGGCGGATGTTGTGGATTTAGGCGGATGATATGAAGCAATGGGCTGAAAATCGGGGCCGGTCCCGTCGGCAAGAACCGGTTGCTGCCGCTTTTACCATCAGATTCCGGGCAGGTTCCGTATTTACCCAGGGAAAGGTCGTGGTCGAAATCGGCGGTATTGTGAAGGTTTGAGGGCAGGATGTCGATCGAAATGCCTGTTGAAGATGTTCCCAGAGACGGGGACCGGGGTGGCAGTCTGGAACTACCGGTGCTTGTTGATTAAAGTCTTGCTCGGCCACATGAGCGTTCATGGACTGGCGAAAGTTGCACCTTATCTTTTTCGCGTTTACGAGAGTTCGCACCGCAATGCCAACAGTCAAGTTTGTCAACGAAAAGGTTACTGTCGAGGCTCAGGAAGGCGAAGATCTGCGGACCGTCGCCCGAAAGAACGGCGTGCAATTGTATTCCGGCCCCCACAAAATTGTGAACTGCATGGGACTGGGCACCTGCTGCAGCTGCAACGTGATTATTCAGAAAGGGCAGGAGAATGTAACTCGCAAGGGGTTGCTGGAGCGTTTGTGGGCGAAGCTCAACCCGCTGCTGGGCATCAAAATACTCAGCAATCAGGGCAAAGACGTTCGTTTGGCATGCCAGACCCGAGTCCATGGCGATGTGGAAGTGGAAACGAATCCTCCGATTAACTGGCATGGCGAAAAATTCTGGAACTAGCTGTTCCGGACTAAAAGGCGGTTCGCCGGTCTGCAATTGACAGCAGCAGAATTGAAATGAGTTCTCGTGAGCCACTCCTGCCGGAGTGGCTCGATGTTTTTGGAGACGAAGCAAGGTGGCCTTGAAAATTGTACTCATGGGTACAGGCGAATTCGCTTTGCCCCCATTTCGAGCGCTCATGGAGTCTGAGCATATTGTGACCGGGTTGCTGACGCAGCCAGACAAGACCGGACGCGGACATCATCGCCACGTGAACAAAGTGAAGGAGCTCGCCCTGGAACGGAGCATTCCAGTGCTGCAGCCGGAACGCGTGAACAAGCCGGATGTTCTGGAGCAACTGCAGGCCTTTGATGCAGATCTCTTCGTTGTCGCTGCGTACGGCCAGATACTTCGCCCTCAGCTTCTGGCCATTCCACGGATGGGAGCCTTCAACCTTCACGGTTCACTGTTGCCCCGACATCGGGGTGCTGCACCTGTGCAGTATTCGATCTGGTGTGGTGATCAGGTGACCGGTGTCACGATGTTTCAAATCGAACCGGCGCTGGATTCCGGGCCGGTCATTGGCAAAGTCCAGACACCAATTCATCCGGAAGAAACATCTGGAGATCTGATGATGCGGCTTGCCAGCTTGAGCATTCCGTTGACTCTGGACTGTTGCAACCAGCTTGAGGCAGGCCGCGCTGTTTTTGAGCCGCAGAACGATGCACTGGTGACGCTGTCTCCCAGAATTACAAAGCAACAAGCCGTCATCGACTGGAATCAAACAGCCCGACAAATTGACTGTCTGGTCCGAGCCATGCAGCCGTGGCCGAAAGCCTCAACCTGGTTACAAATCGAAGGTGCTGCAGCGCCGGTTCGCTGTATTGTTCTTCGTGCCAAACCCATCCTTCCGGACGACAGCGAGCGGACTCTCGGGACCGGTACGTTCGGTGTCCCGGGCGAAATCAAAGTCGTTCAGGGGCGATTACTGGTTGCCTGCCTTGAGGGAGTTTCTGAAATCCACCGTATTCAGCCGGAAGGCCGCCGCGCAATGGACGCGGGTGATTTTATCAATGGGTATTCACTGCAGTCCGGATCCCGATTCGTCGGTTCGCCTGAGGAGACGGGCTGATGGCGAGACGCACTCATTCCCGGGCAGCCAGTCATCAGCGAAGCTGGCTGTGGGGCCGTCATGCCGTGCTCGAAACTCTTCAGTCAGCTCGCTGGCCGGTTCTGGAGCTGCTGTTGTCGGAACATGCTGACCCGCAAGTTCAGCAGATCGTCCGAACTTACTCGCTGGACTTCGGAGTGCGTCTGTCCGAGGTTACGTCCGACAGAATTCAGCAACTAACGCGTTCCGGGGACCATCAGGGGGTGGCTGCTTGTATGGGCGAGTTCCCGTGCGGTGATGAGCAGCAGCTTGAGGACTGGATCCAGCAGAACTGCATCAATACAGGGAGTGACCGTTTTCCTCTGCTTGTTATTTGTGACCGAATACAGGATGCCCACAACTTCGGGGCAATTCTGCGATGTTGTAATGCTGTGAAAGCTGACGCGATTATTGTCGCAGATCGGGAGCAGGCAAACGTCACACCGCATGTCGCAAGGTCGTCAGCAGGGGCCGTCAACTATTCGACGTTGTTCCGAGTCCCGGACTTGTCCGCGGCTGCCAGCGTGCTGCGCAATGCGGGAATAACCGTCGCAGCAGCTTCTGAAAAGGCTGAGGATTCCTGCTGGCAGACCAGTCTGAATCGTCCTGTGGCTCTGGTGATTGGCAGTGAGGCGACTGGCGTTCATCCAAAGCTTTTGGAACAATGCGAGTTGCAGTTGCGGATTCCGATGATGGGCGAGATTCAATCGCTGAACGCCGCTGTCGCAGGAGGCATTCTGTTGTACGAAATTCGTCGACAGCAGTCGCACGGAAGTAAGTGACCAGAATGAGCGAACAGTCTGTCTTTGTCAGTTGAAGATTCACGTAAACAAAACATCCGTCGAAAGTACTCCTCATGTGGCCGGAAGGTGAACATACCCTGCAACTCTTGCAGCACGTTCAGGCTGGCGACCTTGATGCTGTGAATCGCCTGATGGACCGGCACCGAGAAGCCGTACGTCGCATGATTCAGATGCGACTGGATCAGGCCGTTTCCCGGCGCGTGGACGCCAGTGACGTCGTTCAGGACGTGCTGATGGAAGCGTCCCAGCGCATGATGGATTACATAAAAAACCCGGTGATGCCCTTTCACCTCTGGCTCAGGCAAATCGCCAAGGACCGCATGATCGACATGCATCGTCGCCATCGGACTGCCCAGCGACGGAGTGTCGACCGGGAACAAAACCTGAGCACTCTGAATACAGATGATGACCGTTCGACTGCAGATCTTGCATCGCTCCTGAAAGACAATGAGCTGACTCCGGCTGCGGCGACGTTGCGAAAGGAAATGGAACAACGGTTTGTTGCCGCGCTCAGCCAACTGGATGACAGCGATCGCGAGCTCATCATCATGCGGCATTTCGAGCATCTTGGTAACAGCGAAGTCGCGCAGGCGCTCGGATTGACGCCTCCGGCCGCGGGAATGCGGTACCTGCGGGCGATTCGTCGACTGCGCGAACTGTTGACCGGCAGTGACGAGTCGCTGAATGCCTGATTAAGCCATCCCGGGCGTGCATCCGCGGCCTGCAGACAGGCGGAAATATCGGAAGATTGAGGTTTTTCGGATATTCTCGCCACGGCTCTCAAAGATAGTCGACGCATAGCAACTTTCTGTCGCCTTTGGCAATCTGCCTGAACGATCTCATTAAGAGTCGTGGTTTGCGCCAGCGTTGGCGGACATTTGAATCAGCGAGCGTGTCCCGAATCGAGTGCCTACGGTTCAGGAATACGGTGCACTGATAAAGCCATCGACCCATTTCGCATCTCTTGACGCGACAATCCATGCAGGAGCTTCCGCTCTTTGGGGACTGACGATGAGCGTAGAAATTCGTAATCCGCAGGGTCTGCCGGTCAGGAAGAATCGGGCCGTCGAATCGTCGTCCGAAGCGACTCTTGAAGCCATTGACACCGCAACTGCCTCACTCCAGTCGGTCATCACGGAATCCGCCGCGCCGATTGCAAATCAGAGCAACAGCACTTTTACATTCAAAATCCCACCGTACCGTGAGCTCAAACGCCGTCTGTGGCATATGGCCCCTGGTTTGCTCGCCTTTGGGTTGCACATCGAATCGCATGCCGACCCGATCACACCCACTTTACGCTGGATTGTTGTCGTCGCATGTGCCGTGATCGCGCTGCGGATATTTCATGGCTTCAGACATATTCAGAGGCAGGGCGAAGGCACCGGAGCCTCTGCTGTGGCGGGATACGCTCTGTCCGTTCTGTTGACCGTCCTTCTCTTTCCGGGCCACCTTGAAATTGGTGTCGCGGTTCTTGCCATCCTTGCGTTCGGTGATGGGTCTGCAACGTTATGTGGCCTGACATTCCGAGGTCCGAGGTTGCCGTGGAATCGTTCAAAATCCTGGTCAGGTCTGATGTCATTCGTCGTTGTTGGCACATTCATGACAACGTGGGTGTATTGGGGAGAAACTCACAACCCCGAGGCCGCCGATCCGCCGATTTCTCTCGGCCTGGCGCTGGCGATCGTCGCGCCGGCGGTTCTGCTGGCCGGTGTGGCGGAATCCCTTCGTGTTCGACTCAACGATAATGTGCGTGTGGGATTCGTGGCCGCCGTTGCGATGTCCGTCATGCATTTCAGCTTGCGGTTCTGAAGAAGCAGAAGAACGCTCAGTCATCCTCACCGAGTGATTGATGTCCCTCATTGATTCCCCGCGTGTCTGTGCAGATATGAATGAGCTCCCGAAGCAATGTTGTCGCGTAGACTCCCGACCGCAGTTCAAACTCCAGCCGCACGTGGCCGCCTTCAACCGAGTGAACCTGAACGTTCTCCGGAAATTCGATGGCGATTCTGCGAGTTCCCGGGCAGAACTTCGCTTGCCTGGTAAACATTGACTCCTGAATCCCAAGGCACTCAAGCGCGCGAAGCTCATAGGCCCTTGCCGATGCTTTGGCTGCGAGCATGCGATCGCCAAACATTGGCCCAGCCGGAATCAGTCGTGTCTCATCAGCGGTTACCTGACCTGGTTCGGTAGGCATATCCATGTTAAATTCGAACGGGCGACTTCCCTGTTTTCGAATTACGATGTCGCCAGCGACGGGTGATTCGATTTGTTGATTGAGAATTCTGTCGTGCAAAACAAGATTGTAGGTTGCCGACTGCACCGCGCTGACAACGAATCGGCTCATGAATCGTTGTTGATGATAGGGCCATCGCTTTTTCGAAAACTGACCGCGCAGAAAACAAATGCCGGTCTTGAGTGTTTCTCCATCGAAGCCAAATCTCTGCGTCCCGAATGTTGACGCAAATCCTCGGTTTGAAATGGATGCCAGGGCATTTTGAAGTCGTACAACGGAGTTCTGTTCGAATGGTTTGTTTTCTGATCGCAGAACGATTGAGAATCGATTGCCCTTTAAATGACCGGTCCGGAGTTTGTTCTGATGAGCTGTCACTGAAAGGATCGTCAGGTCGTCGGACTCAAGTTGCGACAATCGGGGCTCGCAGTTTCGATGAACGGACACAAATTGCCGAGTGACAGCGTGCCGATCCTTCTGACCGGCGATGCCAATGTCCGCGGACCTGATCTGAAGGCGTCGAGCGATGCGTTCGATCAGATCCGGTCCGGACAGCCCGCGTTTTTCGACCCAGAGAAACAAGTGTTCGCCGTCACCACAGGGTTCGTATGCTGGCAATTCTTCCACGATAAAGTCAGACAGCCGGGACTTGATGATCGCCTGATCGATGACCGGCTGATGAATCGTTGCGGGGCTCAGGATGCTCTGCAGAACTTCAGGGGCAATCTGTTTCAGAGCGTCCGGCGGCGTGCCTCGCTGCCCAGCTTCGACATTCATGAATTGCGTTCCTGTGCGACGGATGTGAGCTGCTTTACCAAGATGGTTGCATAGCTGCCCGGTGGTAATTCAAATCGCAGCGTCATCCGGAGACGCCCCGGATAAAGCTCATCCTCGGCCAGCGATGCACTGATGTCTTCAGGCATGATCATGACACTCCGGTATGCTCGCGAAAAAAAACAGTCCCGAGGTGACTTCACACGCACATCCTTCAGACACAAACCTTCTTCGTTCAATACTTCGGCCAGGATCCTGCCAACTGCACCATCGGGCTGCGGAATTCTTGCGCTCGGCAGCTGTACTTTCATTGTCGAGAGTTGCTGACGGATCAATTGCCGCGAAGAAAGAGCCGCATCTTCGCAGGCATGGTGTTGCAGAAGGCCGTTCTGCACAGTTTCAGGTGGCGCTGACAGGGGAAAGCATGCAGGGCCGCTCTTGAGTTCGACGTGACAGGATATCATCCCGCTCTCTGAGGTGGATGAAACGATCTGCTCGATCAGTCGCGAAACAACTCGGTTCCAGATGGCTGACTGCCACGCGGAAAGGTAGAGGCCTCGGAGATCCGGCGATATTCTCGCGAACGCTCCCCGGACATCCGCCGGCTTACCGGCTTTCACTTTATCCGACAGAAACGTGATAATGCTTCTTCGGTGTGATTTCGAAAGTGCC
Source organism: Planctomycetaceae bacterium (assembly GCA_020426345.1). Taxonomy (GTDB): domain Bacteria; phylum Planctomycetota; class Planctomycetia; order Planctomycetales; family Planctomycetaceae; genus F1-80-MAGs062. The sequence continues at coordinate 2,435 of JAGQQE010000163.1, read as the reverse complement.
TTTTGACAATCGACCCACTGTCCCCAATGATCTCGAAGGATTTGCTTTTGCTGTTTTTCGGTTGACGAATCATCCGGATGCGGATCTGCCAGAGCCAGCCAAAGTGCGCGTTCATAGTCACCTCGACAAAGAGCGGCCGCAATCCATTCTCCTGAGAATCCCAGCGACCCGAATCGCTGGTTGTCGAAGTAATTGGGTAACCCGAATTCCTCGACGGCAGAAAGAGCAGTGACGGCGAAGTCTGCTTCGCGCCGACTGAGGTCCCGCATGACGATGGTGAATCGATTACCGTCAATGCATCTGGAACTGTAGGGGTGTTCGCATTGTCGAAGGTAACTGAGCAGAAATTGTTCGTGTTGCAGGCTGGTGTGGGGACCATCCTGGATAGAAACAAACTGAGAGGTGACGGCGTGTTTATCTTTCAGCCCGCCGTAGGCGATACGGCGTCCGGGAAGTTTCCAGATGCTGCCGATCGCTGCAATGGCCTCTGGTGTTCCAATGGAACGCTTTTGTAGTTCGTAAAGCGCGAAACGTCCTGAAGTTTCCGCGATGGTTGCAACTTCTTCCACCTGGAAGTCTTCAGGCAGGCGTCGGAGTTTCACAGGTCACCAGAATGACAGAACGTCACAATTGGCCAGCGACAATCTCTGGTAGCCTGTGACAATGAAGTGCTTCTGAAACAGATTACAGAAAGAGGAAGCCCGCCTTCCGGCATTCGAAAGACGGGCTTCATTGATTCTACGAATTCTGGTGGTTCATCGAAGGCTATCCGCCAAACAATCCACCAATCATCTCCAGAATCCCTGACTTCGTTTCGCCTGGTGCTGTCCAGAGCCACATGGTTCGAACAAGTTCGACACCCACAATGGCGCTCAGAAGGGTGAGTACGGTATTCAGAGCCAGGGCAGCTTTCAGGCCATTGCCCCAGTCGAACTCAGCTGCTCTGGCAGCCCCTCGCCCCGCGGCTGCCGGAGCGGCAAACCCGGCGCCAACACCGTCTTCGTCCTCGTCGTCGAAGTCGTCGGCGTAGCCTTCGTCTTCCATGGACGCATCGTCGTACTCGTCGGCGAATTCATCTTCGTAGGCGTCATCATCTCCGAATTCTTCATCAGCGAATTCGCCATCCACATCGGCAACCGCCATTGTCTGGCTGTCATCGAAGTCATCATCGAATTTGAGCACACTTGTGCCGCCGACATCGTCTTCGTCATCGTCCAGACCGGCCAGTTCAAACTGACTATCATCGCCAGAAGGAACAGCGAATTCGGTGGTCATTTCGCCGGATTCGCCCATTCCGGGCAGGCTACCATGGATCGCCTGCATTGGCATGGTGCGGGACATATCATCGTCGTCGTCATCCAGGTCCAGTGCGATTCCACTGTCGTCGTCGAAATCCAGAGCAATGCCACTGTCATCAGCGTCCAGAGTGATGCCGCTGTCGTCCAGCATGGCTCCGCTGTCGAAACTCTCCAGCGAGATCCCACTATCGTCAGCGTCCAGACTGATGCCGCTGTCCAGTTCGAGTGAGATTCCGCTGTCGTCGGCCGACAGATTCATTCCCGTATCAGCAGACTCCAGCGAAATGCCGCTGTCGTCATCAAATTGAACGGCCGAACCTGCGTCCAGCAATTTCAGATCGCTGTCGTCAGGCAGCGGATTAAAGTCGCCATCGGTTTTTCCGAGCGGATCATCAATCAACCGAATGTCACTATCGGTGCGTTCAAGCCCCCCGATTTTGACATCACTGTCGCTGTCTTCTTCCGAGAGCAGGCCGTCGGCACCTGACAGCATGACGTCGCTGTCGCTGTCGTCGAAGTAAGAGATGCCGCTGTCATCGTCGTCGTCGCCAGATTCATCTGCCAGACGAACGTCGCTGTCGGAATTGTCCAACGACAATCCGGCCAGGTCAATATCTGCGTCGGTGCGCGCGCCGGTCAGCTTCACATCACTGTCCGAATCATCGAACATTGAGATGCCGCTGTCGTCGTCTTCATCTCCGGAATCGTCTGCCATACGTACGTCGCTGTCTGAGTCTTTCATTTGGACAGTCGCTCCAAGATCCTCGGCGTCAATTTCGCCTTCGGTGGCGGCCCCGACAAGCTTTACGTCACTGTCTGAGTCAGACAGTTTCACTTCGCTGTCCCACCCTGAAAGATCGATCGAATCGTCGGTGGGACTGGATTCTGATTCGAGTTTTGGACCAGAATCGCCCGAGAGACGCACGTCACTGTCCGAATCATCCAGCGAAATGGCATCGTCGTCGTCATTTGAGAACATGGACTCATCGAATGTCAGACGCACGTCGCTGTCAGATGCCGAAAAGTCAACCTCATCGTCATCATCCAGCACCGAGCCTGTATCAGCGGAGAGGATTGGGAAATCGGGTGAAGAATCGACTTGCTGACTGCGCAGGAATTCCTCGACGTCTTCTTCGC
>JAGQQE010000162.1 GCA_020426345.1 Planctomycetaceae bacterium | reverse complement strand
TGCGGCCAGGGGAACGCGGACCATTGCCGCTGACAGACAAAGTCATTGAACCGGAGCTGGAACGCATCGAAGGCCAACTGAGGACACTGGAAGATGAAACTCGCCGGGCGGCCTCTCAAAGTATGGCGGACTACTGGGACCGACGGCACGAACTTGCTCGCGCGTGGGTAAAGAAGTCGCCCGACTCACCCCCTGCGGAAGGGGTTCATCCGGTCGACGCCTTTATTCATGCCAAAATTCGAAATGCGCACCAGTCATCAGATCTGGACAGTCAGCAATCCCAGCTGTTCCATGATCAGGTCCTTCCGATTCTTCGAGACCACTGCTTTCGGTGTCATGGAGACAAGAACAAGGGCGACTTACGGTTGAATTCGCGCGACGCGATATTGAAGGCTGGCGAATCCGGCCAGGCAGCCGTTATCCCGGGCGATCCGCATGCCAGTGGACTGATGGAACAAGTTCGTAGTGGAGCGATGCCGCCAACCGATACCCCCTTAACGACCGAACAGATCGCAACGCTTGAACGATGGATTGTTGAAGGAGCCACGTGGCCGAATCGGCCGGTGGCTGCTGAGCAACTCAAACTGGCGGCGGTCATCGATGATCAGAAATTTGTACGTCGTGCGTATCTGGACGCGATCGGTCTTCCACCAAATCCGTCTGAAGTCCGTTCTTTCCTCGCAGATCCGTCTCCCGACAAGCGACGCACTCTTATCAAGCATCTTCTGAACAGCGAAGCGGTTGCTGATCACTGGATGAGTTACTGGCAGGATGTTCTGGCTGAGAACCCAACGCTGATCAACCAGTCCATGGGAAGTACAGGCCCCTTCCGCTGGTTCCTTCATGATTCACTTCGCGATCGGAAAGCGATGGATCGCATGGTGACGGAACTGGTGATGATGCGAGGCAGTGCGGAAACCGGTGGCAGCGCGGCATTTGGCATGTCCGGCGAGAGCGATGCGCCCCTGGCCGCCAAGTCCCACATCCTTTCAGGAGCATTTCTGGGGATTGATCTTCAATGTGCACGCTGTCACGATTCGCCGTATCACAGTACGCTCCAGCGCGACTTGTATTCGATGGCCGCAATGCTCGACCGCAAGGTCGTGACAGTGCCCGCAAGCAGCCGAGTGCCTGCGGCGTTCTTCGAAAGGAAGGGTCGGCAGCCGCTGATTGAAGCCACTCTGAAGCCGGATGAACCCGTGCCGCCTGTCTGGCCGTTTCAGGATTTGCTGGACCAGGGTTATGCAGAACAGCTCAGTCACATCCTGCAGGATTCTGACGACACACGTGAGCAGTTTGCGGTGATGCTGACCAGCCCCTTCAATCGTCGATTTCCTCGCGTCCTGGTCAATCGCGTCTGGAAGCGATTGATGGGCGCGGGAATGGTTGAGCCCGTTCATGACTGGGAAGGCCGTGACTGTAGTCATCCTGAACTGATGGACTGGCTTGCCGATGAACTTGTCCGAAACGACTACGACCTGATGTCGATCGTTCACATTGTGATGACATCCGAGTGCTACATGCGCGAAGCCCTGGGGGCGAACCTGGAATCGACCGCTTCCGGACGATTCTTCAATGCTCCCGATCGTCGTCGTCTGACGGCCGAGCAGATTGTGGATTCGTTGTTTGCAGCGACGGGCAGGAAGATGGAGACGGAGGAACTGACGTTTGTCTACGATGGTCAGCGGGCTCTCGGTCATCGTCAGACCCTGGGCCAGCCGACTCGCGCCTGGATGTTCGCCAGTCTGAATAACGAACGCGATCGTCCCAGCCTCGCATTACCAGGGGCCCAGTCCATCGTGGATGTCCTGGAAGCATTCGGCTGGAACGGGAATCGGCAGCAGCCCATTCAGGTCCGCGAATCCGATCCGAACGTACTGCAGCCGGGGATCCTGGCGAATGGCTCCCTCACCGCGGCATTGTCACGAGCTTCGTTTCAAAGTGAAGTTGCCAGACTAGCACTCGAATCAGCGTCGCCCGATGAACTTGTTGAAGAATGGTTTCTGCGATTGCTGTCGCGATACCCCACAGATCGTGAACGAATTTTGTTTTCTGAAGCGTTGAGCCAGGGATTTTCGAATCGCGTTCTTACCGTCGATCCCGAATCCTTCCCCAAGCCACCGGAAACGCTACCGTTGGTGACATGGTTCAATCACCTGCGTTCTGAAACAACTGTCATACAGCAGGAACACGAAAGACGCGTCAAACAGGGGCCGCCGACGGATCCACGTCTGGAGACCAAATGGCGCGAGATCTACGAAGATTTCATCTGGAGTCTGATTAATCACGGCGAATTTGTCTGGGTTCCCTGATCTCGATGTCGCCTGAAACCCGTCAAACCAATTCCTGGACTGAGTATTCCGTCATGCCAATTTTTTCTGATCACCCTGTCGATCGTTGTCGGGCTGATGTTCAGCAGGTCAATCGTCGTCAGAGTCTTTCTGCGATGGCCGCCACGGGGTCTGCTGTTGGCTTCGCAAATCCCCTGATGTCCGGAGTGTCGACCGCACAGGAAGCGGACATTGCCCATCTGCCGAAGGGTGGCGTGGAGCATGTGATTTCGATCTGGCTCGGCGGCGGCATGGGTCAGATCGACACTTTTGACCCAAAACAGTTGGGGGATCCCAAAACACGAAAAGCGGGTGCGTATTACCCATCCATTCCCACTGCGGTCGATGGTGTCCACGTCTGTGAACATCTGAAGAACTTAGCACCACTGATGGATCGTGTGACAGCGATTCGCTCCGTGCATCACGAAATGATCGATGAGCATGCGGCGGCAACGAACCGAATGCATACGGGCCGTCCGGTTTCAGGTACGATCACGTATCCATCGATTGGATCAATCGTGTCTCATGAGCGTGGCCCTGCCGCACCCGGTGTACCAGCTTATGTACTTATCGGTTATCCAAACGTGACCCGTGGCCCGGGCTTTCTTGGATCTGCTGCAGGCTATCTTTACCTAACTGACACCAGCAAAGGTCCGGCGGGGCTGTCACCAGCGGTGGGCATCGATGCCGAACGACAGTCTCGACGTGAACGATTTCTGAACGCCATTGGTGAGACGCGTGAGGCGGCGGATCGAAAGTTACAGGACTACGAAGCAACGATCGCTGCAAGTTTGAAACTCAGTGGTCCGGAATTCCAGCGGGTGTTCGAACTGGACCGCGAATCGGATGACCTTCGAAATCGTTACGGAGGGGAATTCGGTCAGCGGTGTCTGCTGAGCCGTCGGCTGGCCGAACGCGGCGTTCGGTTTATTGAGGTCTCTCACAATCTGAATTTCCTGAATGGCGCGGGATGGGACGTCCACAATCAGGGCATCCTGCAGCAACATGCCCTGATTCAGGAACTGGACACCGCCGTCGCGACGCTGATTGAGGATCTGGAGCGTCTGAAAATGCTGGACAAGACCTTGATTGCCATCACAACAGAATTCGGGCGCCCGCCGGAATTTGACAGTGCAGGCGGTCGGGGTCATCAGGGGCGAGCGTTCACCTGCGTGCTGGCAGGGGGCGGACTGCGGCACTGCGGCGCGTACGGTGAGACAGACGAACTGTCCAAAAAAATCGTTTCTGACCCGGTTTCTGTGCCGGACTTCTTCGCCACTATCTGCGCAGCTGCTGGTATTGACCCATCCAGATACCTCTACGACGGAGACCGACCTGTTCCGGTGACCGATAACGGGATCCCTGTCGCGAAACTATTTTCGTGACCACGATGTCGGACACAGGAAGTGGGAAAAGCAGTTTTTCAATTCCGTATCCGAACGTGTACAATGTCGTTGTCCGGGTTGATTCCATGATGGATGGACCGCCCGGACTCTTGCTTCTGTGACAGGCTTTCACAGCGGCTGTCCCCACCCATGATTTCCTGCCACGTGGCATCCCGCCAGGTACTATCCAGCCAACTTGCGACGCGTTCTGCGTCAGGTTCATAAAGAATTGCTGCCCCATGATTTCGGAATCAAATCATTTCCACTGCCCTTCGGGCCGCAGGCCGATTTTGAGATGGAAGTCTCTGTTCGTTTTCGGCTTGATTCTGTCGAACGCGGCATTTGCTGCGTCCCACGCTAACGCTCAGGCAGTGGAAGACAACCGACAGAAAGAAGAATTCTTCGAAACGCATGTTCGACCGTTGCTCCTGGATCGTTGCATCGAATGCCACGGGCCGAAGAAACAGGAAGGCGAACTGCGGCTTGATCAGCGACAACAGGTACTTCAGGCCATTGTCAGTGATGTGAAGCTGATCGACCTGGAATCGGTAACTCAAAGTCGTCTGCTTCAGGTAATTCAGCACGCGGAAGACGATGTCCAGATGCCGCCTTCGTCAAAGCTACCGGATGAATCGATTGCTGTCCTGACCAGATGGATCAGCGAAGGAGCCTTCTGGCCGGAAACAGCAAATCTGGAAGCCGACGCAATCCAGCGGGCAGAACAGTGGCGTCAGCACTGGGCGTTTCAACCGCCTGTGATGCCGGATCTGTCTCAGATCCCGGATGCCATGAATCCGGTGGATTATTTTGTTACATCGAAGCTGTCAGAAAAACAGCTGCATCCGTCACCAGGAGCAGATATCCGAACTCTGGTTCGTCGTCTCTCGTATGCGTTGACTGGCCTGCCGCCAGCACTGGGTGATTATGATGCAGCGGAAAAGGCGGCTGGCGATAAGAAGGCCTGGATAAATCAGTACACGGACCAGCTTCTGGCGTCGCCCCACTATGGTGAGCGATGGGCTCGCTACTGGATGGATATCGCACGTTATTCTGACACGCGTGGTTATGTCTTTACAGCAGATCGAGAATACCCGGAAGCGTGGAAGTTTCGCGAATGGGTGATTCGGTCCCTGAATGCCGACATGCCTTACGACGAATTTCTGAAACGACAGATCGCTGCCGATCAGATGCCGGGTTCGGATGATGGGAATCAGCTGGCAGCCATGGGATACCTGACACTGGGACGTCGGTTTCTGAACAACAAGCATGACATCATTGATGATCGAATCGACGTAACGATTCGCGGAATGCAGGGGTTAACCATTGGATGCGCCCGATGTCATGACCACAAGTTCGATCCAATTCCTGCCGCGGATTACTACTCTCTGTATGGCGTCTTCGATTCATCCGACGAACCTGGCAATGAGCCATCCACCCTGAGGCTCGTTGATCGGGAAAAGCCTGTCGAACCGGTCATTTTTCTTCGCGGCCAACCGGGCAATCGGGGCGACCGTGTCCCTCGGCGATTTCTGTCTGCGCTGGCGGGTGATGCCCCGTCGTTCTCAGTTGGCAGCGGACGAATGGAACTCGCTGAAGCTATTGCCAGCACAGACAACCCGCTGACAGCACGGGTTGCTGTCAATCGTATCTGGATGCACTTATTCGGGCGTGGTCTGGTGGATTCGCCAAGCGATTTCGGAGTGCGAACGGATCCGCCATCGCACCCGGAACTTCTTGACTACCTGAGTGTTCAGTTCATGCAGAACAACTGGTCGAACAAGTCGATCATCCGGCAGATTGTGACATCGGAAACCTTCCTTCGTTCGAGTGATCCACGGCCCGATGCTCTCTCTGTGGATCCGGAAAATCGTTTGCTCTGCCGAATGAATCGTCGTCGACTGGACTTCGAAGCTCATCGGGATTCGATGCTGATGGTCGCCGGCCGGCTGGACGAAACAATTGGTGGGACATCTGTGGATATTACCGCTGCCGATGTGCCGCCGCGGCGAACTGTTTACGCTCGTATCGATCGACAAAACCTTCCCGGCGTGTTTCGCACGTTTGATCTTGCCAACCCGGATACGCACGCGCCGCAACGTTTCGAAACGACGGTCCCTCAGCAAGCACTCTTCCAGTGGAACAACAGCTTTGTAATGCAACAGGCAGAAGCGGCCGCACGGCGGACAGAAAGTTCGGGCGATCATGGCGGCAATAACGAACAGCGAATACAGCAACTGTTTCTAACGATCCTTCAGCGTCCGGCAACACAAACGGAAGCAACAGATGCTAAGGCATTCCTGGATGGGTTCGCCAGTGAACAGGCATCAGCCGATGAGCGGTCGGGGTGGAGCTACGGCTGGGGCGATCTTGATGAAGGCACAAATGTCGTCACGTCATTTGCGCGATTCCAGCATTACGAGAAAGGTCGCTGGCAAGGCAGCAACCAGTTTCCGGATCCGACACTGGGGCACCTTACTCTGAACAAAGGGGGCGGACACACGGGCAACGACATCCATCATTCGGTGATTCGTCGATGGAAGACTGATACCTCCTGTCGAGTTACCGTCAGGAGTCAACTGGGACATCCCGCTGCACAGGGCGATGGTGTTCGGGGAAGGTTGATCGTATCCGACGGACGGCTCCTGGGTGATGCCGTCGTGCACAATTCGTCGGCGTCGATCGATGTTCCTTCTGTGGAATTGCAGGCGGGGCAATGGATCGATTTTGTCGCCGATTGTCGGGCGAGTAGTGCATTTGATTCGTTCAACTGGACCATTCAGCTGGTACCTTCAGTGAACGGAAATGTGATCCGGACCTGGAATTCGGAACAGGATTTCGGGCGCGAACAATCTCAGCCGTTGCTGGACGCGTGGTCTCAGCTTGCGCAAACTTTGATGCTGACCAACGAATTCGTTTTTGTTGACTAGCTCGTCCGGACCGCAGTCAAGGAAATCATCTGGCGATGGATCCCCACACCGAACCGTCGAAAACGCAGCGCCAGCGCTGGCCTCTCCATTTCCGAATACTGGCAGCCATGGTGGTTGGGACGGTCATCGGACTGGCCCTGAATCCCGGCAAAATTCCACTCACACAGGATGTTCATCTTCAGGTGACCCGTTCTGATGAGGGGATTTCGGTTCAGGAAACCGTCACGGGCGCCGAGGATGGTGATGCGGCCGCCATTCTATTTCGTGAATCGTTTGCAAGTGACGATGAATTTCGACGCAGCTATCCCCGACTGATGGAGCTGCTGGGAGAAAACGATACCGTGCAGGTGCCAGTCACCGATGGTGTCGCCCGTGTTCAGCACGAAATGAGCGGAACGACCGTCATCTGGCAGAGGAAACACAACGAGGTTCCCGCAGTCAGCCAGTTTTCGGCACGAGAAATTGATCAGCTGCCAGCCTTCTGGAAGCAGATTGCGACTGAACATCCGCCCGGAGTCACGCACCAGGTGATCTCACTGGTCCGGTTTATCGGCGATTTGTTTCTTCGCCTGTTAAAAATGGTGACGGTGCCTCTGATTGCGACTTCGCTGATCACAGGAGTCGCCGGGCTGGGTGCGCACGGCGGATTCGGGCGTATGTTCGGGCGGACGCTGTTTTATTACCTCGGCACCAGCCTTCTGGCCATTACCACCGGCATCATTCTGGTCAACATCATTCAGCCCGGAGTCGGTGCAACACTGCCGGGCGGCGGCCGTACGATCTCTTCTCCTGAAGGGACCCTGGGAGAAATCCTGATTGCGCAGCTCCTTCGAATGATTCCTCAAAACCCGGTGCAGGCGTTTGCAAATGGCGAATTCCTCTCCATCATCTCTTTCTCAATTCTGTTTGGAATGTTCATCAACGTCGTGGGGGGCGATTCGGGAAAACGACTGGCAGATTTTTTCGATGCGGCATTTCATGTCATGATGCGAATGACAACGTGGATTATCGGATTTGCTCCGATCGGTGTTTTTGCATTCATGCTGTATGCAACAGCGACTCAGGGATTTGAGATTTTCGGTATCCTTGCCAAGTATATGATCACCGTCTTCCTCGCGTTGTTGATTCACGGCTGTGTGACTCTTCCAGTTCTGGTTCGCATTTTCGGGCGACGCAGTCCGGTGGCATTTGCGAAGGCGATGACGCCTTCACTATTGACGGCATTCTCAACCGCTTCTTCAAATGCAGCGTTGCCGTTGACCATGAGTTGCGTGGAACAGCGGGCCGGTGTCTCCAATCGCACGAGTTCCTTCGTTTTGCCTCTGGGGGCAACGATCAACATGGATGGCACCGCTCTTTACGAAGCCGTCGCAGTTTTGTTTATCGCACAGGCAACGCCGGGATTTGATCTGACTCTGGCGCAGCAGATCACGGTCGCGATTACCGCCCTGCTGGCCAGTGTGGGCGCTGCAGGAATTCCACACGCAGGACTGGTCATGATGGCCATTGTCCTGCAGGCTGTCGGGCTGCCTCTGGAATCACAGGGCATCATTATCGCTGTGGATCGAATCCTGGACATGTGCCGCACCACCGTGAACGTGTGGAGTGATTCGTGTGGGTGTGCCGTCATTGATCGGGTGACGAATTCGCCCCAATCCGAGTCATAAGTGCCTATCGAGACTCACGTTGCGAGCCTGCGGCCGATCAACAGAAACGAATTTTGCGACCCGCAAATCGTCGGCTGTGTACCTCCCGCAAGGTGTTTTTTGAGAGCGATGCCGGAACCTCACAGGGAACAAACTCTGAGGCTGTGTATTCGGCAGAATCTGCCGACGAAAGTCCATGGAACCACTGACGTTACGAAGCGAAAGCGGTCTTGATCCGATCTTCGGAATGCCTTTATAACTCTGCCTGTTTCTTCGCATGAGCTAAGGGAAGCTGGAAGGTCTCGCGCCTTTTCCCTCTGATCACGCCCGTCCACTTCAGCACGTTCTTCCAGCCATCCTCTCATTGTCCGGTGTCTCTGTGGCTGTGATTCATCTACCAGACAGCAACCTCTTCATCCCATCGGGCATGCGCTGCCCGCGGGCCCGCCATTCTATTCGAGGGGCTGTTCTGTGGGTTTTGATGGTGCTGACAACCGGATGCACCGGACGAACGATCAAAGTCGACAATCCGGTCTTCGACAATGCTCCGCCTCGCAAGTCTCTGGTGAACAGTGCTTCAAGCGATCGTGGGGTGGGAATGGCAAGTCTTTCAGATGAAGGCGTGCAGCCCGTCGGTTTTTCGCCGACCAGCACAGCACCAATGAGCGCGACAACAATCGTGGCTCTGGTCAATAGCCGCCCGGTTTTCCTGGATGACGTTGCTGGTGACTACCGAAAGCTGCTCGAATCAAAAAGCGAACTGACGACAGATCAGCGGAATTATCTCCTGCGTCAGCATTTGGAAAAACAGTTGCCGGATTACGTCCGTCAGGAAGTGGTCGTGCAGACACTCCGGCAAAAAGTTCCTGCGGATCGTCAGAAGATGATTACAGATTCCCTGGAACCGATGTTTCAGCAGATTACAGAAAACATCAAAGCCGAACGTGAGCTGAACTCCGACCAGGAGTTTGCAGAGCTGCTCGCCAGTCAGGGGATGACAGTGGCCCGACTGAGGGATCAGTTTGTGCGGGTTCAAATGGTCAACGGTTACATTGCCACACTGGCTAATCCTCCAAAGTCTGTCGATCGAACAGACATGGTTAAGTATTATCGCGAACACATCGACGATTACACGACGGAAGAACAGGTGCGTGTCGCGGAGATTATTGTTCGCTTCGATTCGCACGGAGGTCAGACAGGTGCGAGCGAAGTCATGCAGTCGGTTCTGAAACAATTGGAATCCGGACGAAGTTTCGGGGATGTTGCCGAAGCATTCTCAGACGCATTAAGCTCAGAAAAGAAGGGCGATATTGGATGGATTCAGCAGGGATCTTTCGCAGATAAGGAACTGGAACAAATGCTGTTTCAGTTACCGGAAGGTCGCATGACACGCGTACTGACGCGTGAGGATCGACTTGAACTCTTCTATATCACCAGCCACCGCAGCCGGACGACTGTCGCGTTCGAAGACCTGCAGAAAGAAATTGAAAAGGCGATCCTGAAAGAAAAGGCCGAAGCGGCCAAAGATCGTGTCATCGACGACCTGATGGCCAAAGCCACCGTCGAAACCATGTTCGATGAAGGATTTCGCGGCCACACGCAGTTCTGAAGTCGCGAATGACTACTGGTTCCTGCTTTAGCTGGTCCTTCGAATTCAGTACTCGGCAGCAATAATCTCGCGATGCAGTCGGTTCCCGGGACAGATGCTGCTCGCGTCTCTGTCTCCGTCTGCCTCCTCCGGCGTTCCGGACCGCCAGAAAATCACTGGCAGCGCATCGATGCAGTCCCTTTGAAATTGACACCGTCTGTAAAACTTCAGGCAGTTTCTCCTGCCCAAAGAAGACACTGGCCGGAAGAGCGTTAAGATGCGGGAAGGAAGAGCAGCTCGTCGTTCCTGCGGTCATACGGCATCGTCTGTTCACTCCTGATACTTGCCCTCAGTACAGCATTCTGCTTTGGCCGCTCAAGCCATCAATATGAATCGTTCTCGCAGTTCTGGTCCGTCGTCCCGTTCATCCAAATCGCGTCGTGCAAAGCGCGAAGACAATCATGCGGACGGCATTCAAATGAAGTCGGTAGCCGATCGACTGATCATTGAAGCGTGCGGGGAGTTGCTGGGACCGAATGTTCTGGTTGTTCTGCTCAATGGGACGACGCTCGCCACGGGACTACGCGAAACGCGACCAGATTTCAGTTATACATTCTTTACGCCAGAGCATTTCTTCTTTCAGACACTTCAGACATTTCATTCTGAATGTCGGTCCATGGATCCGGATTCCGCCGAACAGACGTCGGCGATTTCAGACTTCGCCCTCCTGAGTTTGGGGCAAGACTCAAAAACGGAGATGGAAGTACGCCTGTTGTGCGATGTGGATCCCCCGACCGGGCCCTATGACAGTATTGCTTTCCCGACCAATGCGATTGGATCGGCCGAACAGACTCAGGAATTGCTTCAGATCTGCCACCTGCGTTTGAAGCTGGGTGGTCGACTTGTCGCATCGACCAACAATCCCAAAGACAAATGGCTGCATGCTCAACTTCGTTCGATCTTTGACAAAGTCACGGTTTCAAGCCATCGAGACGGTGTCGTATACATCGCCAGAAAGCAGGAACACTTAAAGAAAGAAAAAGATTTCAGTTCGACTTTTGCATTTCGTTTCCGCGAACAGCTTGTCTCCGTCAGAAGTCGCCCGGGAGTCTTCAGCCACCGCAAAGTCGATGGAGGCGCGAGATCGCTCATTCGATCTCTTGACCTTCTGGTCCCATCGGACGACGAACCAAACCGCGCATTTGATGCGAGGAAAATCGTTGATCTTGGATGTGGCTGTGGCGCCGTGGCCGCAGCTGCAGCATTGCAGTATCCGGAAGCACAGGTGCTGGCGGTTGACAGTCATACTCGAGCCATCGAATCGACTCGCCGGACCGCGACGGCGAATGGACTGAACAACGTAAGCACGATGCTGGCCTCAGATGCCATCATTCCGGAACCGAACAGCTGGGATCTGTTCCTGACGAATCCTCCGTACTATTCTGACTACCGCATTTCAGAGGTCTTCATTCAGTCTGCTCGGATTGCCTTGCGGCCAGGTGGACGTATTCACCTGGTGACCAAACTTACGGACTGGCACGAAGCCCGACTGAACCAGCTGTTTCGCGATGTCCAGGTTCACCGAATTGGTGAATATGATGTCCTGACCGCTCGTAAGCGATGATTCTGCCAGGCTTCCCCTGATTTATCGTTCGCACAGCCGCTACTGCTATGACAACGTTCGGAAACAGCACTTCCTCTGCAGGTGAATCATCGTCAGATCCATTGATGACACCGGTTCAGTTTGTTCCAAAAGTCGGCCCCAGGCGAGCTGAATTGCTCGCGAATCTGAACATCCGAACTGCTCAGGACCTGTTGTTTCATATGCCGACCAGTGTGAACGACTTTACGGACGTTCGTGCTGTCCCACGCCTGGAGCCTGATGTGGAACAATCCGTCCACGGTCGGGTTGTCGATCGCGACACACGATTTCTGTCCAAAGGCCGGACTCTGGTTGGCATCATGCTGAACTGCAATGGCCACTTTGTACGGGGTGTCTGGTTTAATCAGCCATGGATCTTCAGAAAGTATTTTGATAATCAACATCTGGTCTTCAGTGGCAAGCCTCAGAGAAAGAACGGGCAATGGCAGTTCAACAGCCCGCGCGTTCATGTGTTGTCCGATGACGACGATATCGAAAATGCTACGGGGGTTCTCCCTCGGTATCCACTCACTGATGGGATCCGGATGGACGGCATGCGGCGTATGACGCGTTCCGTCGTCGAGCACTACGCCCATTTCATTCCTGACGGATTGCCGGAGGCTTATCGTGAGCGGCATCGGCTTCCCGATTTGCAAACCGCGCTGAAATGGCTGCATGCTCCCGCTTCGATGGAAGAATTCAACGCGGCACGTCATCGCATACTTCTGGATGATTTGCTGGAGTTTCAGTTAGGAATGGCATTACGTCGTCGCATCTGGAATCACAGACTTCGCGCAGAACCGATTCCGGTCAGCGCGAAGGTCGATGCCAGAATCCGACGGCTGTTCGACTTTCGATTCACGAAGGGACAGGATTCTGCCATCAGTGAAATTACAGCCGACATCAGGAATAACCAACCGATGCACCGACTGCTGCAGGCCGATGTTGGCGCTGGAAAAACGGCCATCGCTGTTTACGCGATGCTGGCGGCCGTTGCCGCCGGATTTCAGACTGTTCTGATGGCTCCAACAGAAGTGCTCGCTACGCAGCACTGGGAAACCTTTAATGAGCTACTTGCCGAAAGTCGGGTGAAGCGGACATTTCTGATTGGGGGACTGACGACAGCTCAGCGCAGAGATCGACTGGCGGGAATTGCCAGTGGAGACATCAGTCTGGTCATCGGTACCCAGGCAGTGATTCAGGAAGCCGTTCATTTCAGAAGACTGGCTCTTGCTGTCATCGACGAACAACACCGATTCGGTGTTCGGCAACGTGCCGGGTTTGCCAGTGGCACGTTCAGTCCGCATGTGCTTGTCATGACGGCAACTCCCATTCCTCGCAGCCTGTGCCTGACGCGATTCGGGGACCTGGATGTTTCGCTGATTCGAGAGCTTCCACCTGGTCGTCAGAAAGTGATCACGTCACGTGTCCAGGATGAAGCAGATCAGGCAAAAGCCTGGGATTTTGTTCGTCGGCAGATTGGCATCGGTCGCCAGGCCTACGTCGTTTGCCCGCGTATTGAAGAACAGAACGAAGACGACACCGCTTCGGCAGAGGCCGTCTACAAACAATTGACGGCGGGAGAACTTTCCGGACTGAAGGTGGAATTACTGCACGGCCGAATGGATCGCGATCAGCGGCACGAAGTCATGGACCGTTTTCGATCCGGAGAGACACACGTACTGGTTTCTACAACTGTCATTGAAGTGGGCGTCAATGTTCCGAATTCCACCATTATGGTTATCCAGCAGGCAGAACGATTTGGGCTGGCACAACTTCACCAGCTGCGAGGCCGGATCTGTCGAGGCAGTTTT
>JAGQQE010000161.1:2613-13372 GCA_020426345.1 Planctomycetaceae bacterium | reverse complement strand
CAGCCTGCAGGGGCACGACCCCACAACGGATTTGAGTTTCCGAGCTATTCGAATCAGCGAACTTCCTTAGTTGCCCGACATCTTTGTGCTGCGAGGTGCGGCTCTATTCGAAGGTACGCGTTTGCTGCGTTCGTCAGAATTACTCTTCTGACATCAGGTGAGCATCGAACCAGTCGGCAAAGGCGATGATGTCCAGTACCATCGTTGGCCATCCATGGCCTTTGCCGGGGCGAATTTCGAAGCGAACGTTGCAATTGTGTTGACCAGCTTCTTTGACAAATCGCTCGGACTGATCAATCGGAACGAGCGTGTCGGCGTCGCCGTGGACGATCATCGTTGGTGGCATCATCGGCGTAATGTGATAGATCGGTGACAGTTCCCGTCCCAGCTTCTTCCAGGAACTCATCTCCTGTGCCAGCGGCCCGAACCCCCGCTTAAAACTCCGTGGTGGTCCTCCGTCGCCCGTGTCTTCTGTTGAGCCCTTCAGATTCAGCAGGTCTGTCGGCGGATAAAAGCATGCAACGCACTGCACCTGGCTGGACTCACGTTCGACAGGATCGGCGGCCTCTGGATTTCCGGCATCTCCACATGTTCCAATCATGAGTGAAAGATGTCCGCCGGAACTACCACCAATAACGCCCAGTCGGTCTGGGTTAACGTGGTAGTCGGCAGCATGATGACGGATAAATCGAACGGATCGCTGGACATCCGCCACAATATTTCCAATCAGACATTCGGGCTGTGAGAGATGTTGTACGGCAAACACCGTATACCCTCGCCGAACAAACGGGGCGAACATGAATGGGCGAATAGAATCAGGGCCTGATTTCCAGCCGCCGCTCACCATGAGTATGACACCCGCACCATTGGGCTCCGGTGGCTGAAAGACATTCAGGACGAGATCTTTGGAGTCACGCTGACCGTAGACAATGTCTTCAGACCGAACGCTCTCCGCCTGAAACCACCACCAATAAACACCGAAGGCGATCACTGCGATAACGGTACCCATCAGGGTTCCCCAAAGCACCAGTCGAGTCATCTGCGATTTCTTTCTGTGTTTGCTGCGTGAATTCGGCGGTCGAATCACTCTGCTCAGGAAGCAGAATGACTTCGCCCGGGATGAATCTGTTTCTTCGCGAACAGGGCATCCATTCAGACATCGCTGTTCGCCATAATGCCCAGCCGTTTGCTCTGGTTGTCCAGGGTATCGGTGTCAACAAGGTATCCGTGTCAACAGGGTCAACAAGGTGTTGGTGGTAAATACAGTGACTGGTCATTAAACACCGAATAGACTTATGATCGCCGCTGGAAAGACGTATCATGAGACATTGAAGAGACCTTGAAATTGTCCTGGCATCTTTGCCATCCGGTAGAGCAAACGCAATGCATCCATTCTGGCAGCAACAGCTACTTTTCCAAACCCGTCGTCATTTCCTTCAGGCTTCAGGTCTGGGACTTGGCTCCATGGCACTGAGGTCCATGCTGGGAGCGACGTATGCGGAGGACAGACTGAATTCCGAATCGGGAATATCGAACAGTGGAGCTCCCGAGTCGCTCAAACAGCCGATGATCGAGCCGAAAGCCCGATCGGTCATCTACCTTCATATGGCGGGGTCACCATCACAGCTTGAGCTGTTTGACCATAAACCAGCCCTGCAGAAATTTCATAACAAGGAATGTCCTCAGGAGTACCTTGAAGGTAAGCGATTCGCATTCATCAAGGGCGTGCCCAGGATGCTTGCCGGTCAATTCCGGTTTGACCAGCATGGGCAGGCCGGTCAATGGGTGAGTGAGCTGCTGCCGAAGTTTGCGGCAGTCGCAGATGAAACCTGCATCATTCGCAGCCTCAACACCGATCAATTCAATCACGCACCCGCCCAGTTGCTGCTGCACACCGGACAGCCAAGACTGGGCAATCCAGCGATGGGGAGCTGGGTCACGTATGGTCTGGGCAGCGAGAGTCAGGATCTTCCCGGATTTGTCGTGCTGGCTTCGGGTGGAAAAACGCCCAGCGCTGGCAAATCACTTTGGGGATCGGGATTCCTTCCAACCGTCTATCAGGGCGTCCAGTGCCGTACGACCGGCGACCCGGTACTGTATTTGTCGGACCCGGCGGGAATGAATCGCGCGCTTCGCAGAAAGTCTCTGGATGCAATTCGGGATCTTAACGAAATGCAGTTTGCACAAATTCGTGACAGTGAAACACAGACCCGCATTTCGCAATACGAACTCGCCTATCGCATGCAGGCATCGGTGCCTGAGGTCATGGACATTAGTCGCGAGCCGAAACATATTCTGGAACTTTATGGTGCGATTCCGGGCCATTCTTCTCCCGCCGAATCCGCTGACGACCCCCGGGTACTTTACAAGGGCGATGACCCTACATTTGCTAACAACTGCCTTCTTGCGCGCAGGCTCGTGGAGCAGGGTGTACGATTCGTGCAGTTGTATGATTGGGGCTGGGATCATCACGGCAGTTCTCCCGGAGAATCGATCGATGAAACACTTCCGATCAAAGCTCGGCAAATTGATCGCGCTATGGCTGGTCTGCTCACGGATCTGAAGCAACGGGGACTGCTGGAATCAACGCTCGTCGTCTGGGGTGGAGAATTCGGCCGGACACCGATGATGCAGAACAATGTCCGAGACACGCTGCAGAAAGGATTTATCGGCCGCGATCATCATCCCTACGCCTTCACAATGTGGATGGCTGGCGGAGGAATTAAGCCAGGGACAGCGTTCGGGGCAACCGACGATATTGGCTACTACATCACAGAGAACCCGGTCGGCATTCGTGATCTGCAGGCCACCATTCTGAATCAGCTGGGAATTGATCCGTTCCGATTCAGCTACCCATATCAGGGACTCAACAATCGACTCATCGGGCCAACGAACGATGGGAAAGTGATTCAGGAAATCCTTTCCTCATCGAGCGTTGGTTAACCCGTTCCGTAGTCGTCCGGTGAGTTCAGTTTCGAGTGTTACACCACTGCATTGGCCACCATGGATCCCGACAGGGGCTTGCCCGCACCTTCGTTTTCATCAAACAGCATCTGAAGCAGCAGTTCCGGCGGCATTAATAGTTCAGCAACAGATGGCACAACAATATCGGGACGGTAGGCAAAGTTAGCGAGGTCACTTTGGCTTGTCGTTCCGGAGAGAACAAGCACCGTTCGATATCCCAGCTGCACACCACCAAGGATGTCGGTGTCCATGGTGTCGCCAATCATGACCGTGTCCGAAGCATCCAGCCCCAGTTCCTTTCTTGCAGCCCGCATCATTACCGGACTCGGTTTTCCAACACTGAATGCCGTGACTCCCGTGGCTTTTTCAAGCAGTGCGACAATTGCACCGCACCCCGGTCGCGTTCCGTTCTGCGTGGGGCAATTGGGATCCAGATTCGTTGCGATCAGCTTGGCTCCACCAAGGACAAGCTGAACGGCATGCTCAACCATTTCAGAAGAAAGCGTTCGACCTTCTCCCACCACGACATAGTCCGGATTGGAATCAACAATCGAATATCCGTTTCGGTGCAGAGCGTTCAGTAGCCCTCCCTCTCCAATCACGAAGGCGGTTCCGTTTGCTTTTTGTCGCGCCAGGAATCTTGCCGTTGCCATCGCACAGGTGAAGACGTGTTGTTCACGAATCGGGATCCCCATTCGATTGAGCCTGGTGGCCACGTCGCGTCGTGTCCGCTGACTGTTGTTTGTCAGGAACAGAAACGGAATGTCATTTTCCAGCAACTGCAGAATGAATTCCTGTGCCCCCGGAATGAGCTGGCTACCTCGATAAATCACACCATCCATGTCAATCAAAAAGCCTGCGGTCATTGTTCCTCAATCTCCTGTGGTTGAATTCGTATCAGCGATGGATTCCCGCCAAACGCTTCGCTGGCGTTACAAGCAACTGTTGTTCCGACGCTTCACAACATCATTTCCTGTGGAAACAAAAAGACCGATGCAGACGTCATAATCGTGTCTCAAACTAATGCCAGCCGTCGGGAAACGGGTCGAGCAGACGTGGTCGGGGGGCGGCCTATGGGAGTGAAACATTCCCGAATGGCTGGTGCTGCGGTCCTCGATTCCGGGAAGCCATCGCAGGAAAAGGGCATCGCGCGATCCCCGACAGGCCTGGAAATGTGGCAACTGCCAACGGTTTGGGCGGGCCAGCCCGGTAACGCGGCCTGGAACGATGGACACCTATGGTCCTGATAGGGAAATCCCGATTCCCGGACGGCTGCTCTTAAACCTTGCGAACCCATGCAGGTGAGCCCACAATTGCCTGCCTGCATTCCTTTCAATCGTCTGAACCTCAATAGAATTGCCATGTTGCATCGATCGGAAAACTGATGCTCCGGCAAGTCTCTCGTGTTGGGCAATGCCGCATTGGCTCTCTCGGAGTTGATCTGAGACGCCATGAACCTGAACAAAACCGTCAAACTTAACCTCGAAGCGTGGCACCATGGCGAACAAGACTTACCTGGCCGTCGATCTGGGCGCTGAAAGTGGCCGAGTCATGGCTGGTCACTTCGATGGATCGACAGTTCGTCTTCAGCAGATCCATCGGTTTCAGAACGGCCCGGTGCGGTTGGGTAATACTCTTCGATGGAATCTGGTTGGCCTCTGGACCGAAATCCAAAACGGTTTGCGAGAGGCTGCCGCCCAGGTTGGCAATTCGGCTGTATCAGTGGGGGTCGATACCTGGGGTGTCGACTATGTCCTGATGAACCGCAACGACGAAATGCTTGGTCAGCCCTGGAATTATCGGGACGCGCGCACAGAAGGCATGTTGCAAAAAGCATTTCAACGTGTGCCCAGAGCAGAGATCTTTGGACAGACGGGTTTGCAGTTCATGCAGATCAATTCGCTGTACCAGTTGCTTGCCATGTGCGAACGGGATCCGGAGCTTCTGGCACTGGCGGAACGATTTCTGATGATTCCCGACTACTTTCACTGGTGCATGTCTGGTAGTCGAGTTGTCGAGTTCACAAATGCAACAACTTCGCAGATGCTGAATGCCACCACGCGCACCTGGGCGGTGGACATGCTCCGCAAGTTTGATTTGCCTGTGTCCATGCTTCCTGAGATTGTCGCGCCGGGTACGCGATTGGGAACCCTTCGGAAGGATATCGCTGATTCAACGGGACTTGGCCGGCTCAACGTCGTTGCGCCAGCCACGCATGACACTGCGTCAGCTGTTGCGGCCATACCGACGGCGAACACGGGTCGACCTGACTGGGCGTATATCTCCAGCGGGACATGGTCCCTAATGGGAGTGGAAGTTCAGAATGCCGTCCTGACGGAAGAAGCGCTGCATTACAACGTCACCAACGAAGGTGGAATCGACGGCACTTACAGATTACTCAAGAACATCATGGGATTGTGGCTGATCCAGCGATGCAAGCTGGCGTTCGAACAACGCGGGCGTCAATTCGATTATGGATCACTCACGCAGTTGGCCATTGATACAACGCCGTTTCGTTCGCTGATTGATCCGGACCGCGCTGAATTCCTCGATCCTACGGACATGACGGATGCGATTTCGGCAGAGTGCCGAAGAACAAATCAGCCAGTGCCCGAGACAGAAGGGCAGTTCATTCGGTGCATCCTGGAAAGCCTCGCGCTGAAGTACCGAATGGTCCTGGGATGGATGGAACAGCTGACGGGAGTTCCGATCTCTGTGATTCATATTGTCGGTGGCGGCACGCAGAATCAACTGTTGAACCAGTTTACCGCAGACGCCTGCGGGCGGCCTGTCTTTGCCGGACCTGTGGAAGCCACAGCACTTGGCAACGTCCTTGTTCAGGCGCGTGCGGCGGGAGATCTGGGGTCACTGAGCGAAATACGAGACGTTGTTCGCAGATCGGAAGCCATCACCGAATATTCGCCAAAACATACGGAATCGTGGAATGAAGCCTGGGAGCGTTTCCGCGTGATTTGCGAAAAGTAAGGTTCTGCCCCGGTCGTGCCGATAGTGACCGGGGAGCGGGTGAATTTGCACGATATCTCTTCTTCGACTGAAACAAAGCAGCAATCGTCATGGGCCTCTTCGACAGACTCAAACGTGGTCTTGAAAAAACCAAGCAAATCCTCCGGACTGATGTTCGCGATTTGTTTCGTGCGGGGGAAATCCTGGACGAAAAGGTACTGGAAGAGTTTGAGGGACGCTTGATTCGCACGGATATGGGGTTTGCTGCTGCCACGCGGATTACTGAACGAATTCGAAACGAACATGGTGGTCGCACCGTTGATGTCGATGCCGTCTGGCAAACTGTGCGAGATGAATTAACGGACCTGCTGAAGGGAAATGAAGCTGTCATCCGGGATCCGAAAGACCCACTCTCTCCGCTTGCAAAAGCCGCGTCCGGGCCAACCGCCATTCTTGTTGCGGGCGTCAATGGAGTTGGGAAGACAACCTCCATCGCAAAGATTACCAACCTGTTGCAAAAAAGCGGCCAGAAAGTCGTTCTTGCTGCCGGAGATACGTTTCGAGCGGCTGCGGTTGAGCAGTTAACGATGTGGAGCGAACGGCTGGGGTGTGAGATTGTCCGGAAAGAAAGTGGATCCGATCCGGCCGCGGTGGCCTACGAAGGCTGTCAGAAAGCCGTCGAAACGGGAGCCGACTACGTCATCATTGACACCGCAGGTCGACTTCAGACGCAGAAGAACCTGATGGATGAACTCGACAAGATTCGCCGGGTGATGCAGAAAGTCATTCCCGAAGCTCCGCACGAAAGCCTGCTTGTCCTCGATGCAACAACAGGACAAAACGGACTCATACAGGCGAAGAGCTTTTCTCAGGCGGTTCGCTGCACTGGTCTGGTGCTCGCAAAACTGGACGGAACGGCTCGGGGTGGTGTGGTTGTTGCGATCCGCCAGGAAATGGGCATTCCAGTGAAGTACATTGGGGTCGGAGAGCAGGTCGACGATCTGGAACTGTTCGATCCGACAAGCTTCGTGGATGCGCTGTTTACAAAATAATCTGCCGTGTTTAGCCGGCATGAATCGCAGCTTCCAGCATTTCTGAAAGTTTGGCGACACCGTCCGAATTACCAAAAGCAAATAGTTTGTCTCCTGGTTCAATCTTCAGGTGCCCGGGTGGCGGAAAGAATTTTTCCCCCGAACTACGACAGACCCCAAGGAGCATGATTCCGGAATCCCGCAGTCCGGTTTCGCTGAGCTTTTGTCCGACCAGTTTGCATGCATCCGGCACGACAACATCGGCAATCTCCCAGTCAACGCCCTGAGACTCTGTGACTTCGACAAAGTTTTCGATGCTTGGTGAAAGCATGAATCGGGCCATGCGGATGGCGCCGGATGAGAACGGATTCATCACGCGGGTTGCACCCGCCTGCAGGATTTTCTGAGCTGCCCGGTCGTCGCTGGCTCTCGCAACGATCGGCAGCCGGGGATTTAACAGTCGAGCGGACAGAACAACGTACATGTTGTCCGCGTCTGTTGGCAGCACGGTTGTGAGTCCCCGGGCTCGACGAATTCCCGCTCGTTCAAGAATTTCGTCCTGCGACGAATCCCCTTTTACAAACAACCACTTGTTTGAGTGGAATTCTTCGTCCAGCACTTCTTCGTCCTGATCAATGACCACGAACGATTGCCTGCGGGAATGCAGGTATTCGCACAGTGTGGATCCCATTCTGCCGTAACCACACACAATGAAATGATTGGCGGTCTTATCAATCAGCGAATCCATGCGGCGCTGCTCCCAGTATCGCTGCAGGTCTGCATTGACCAGCAGCTGCCCAAACTGAAACGCACTGTAAGTGAATAACCCCAGACCAAATCCGAGGTAGCAGATAATGAATAGCTTAACGCTCGGAGTCATTGGGTCTGGTTCGGCATAGCCAACCGTCGTCAGCAGGATGACGGCGTGGTAGAACGAATCCAGCAGATCCATGTCCGTCAGAAGATGGAGGCAAACCGCTCCGATCAGCAACAATGCAAAAATCAGCAACGGTATTTGCATGAGTCTTCGCATTGGAAAACGCCCCTGACACACGCAATCCGGAAGTCTTCAAACTCCCGAAACACTGGAACCACAGATGAAATCGGGCTGGAGTGTGCTGCATTTCTGCCGTTTCTGCCAGTCGACTCCTCCTTTTCTCATCAGGACTTTCACGTTGACCCAATCGGCGGTTTTCGCGAGCATCCGAACATGCGAATTCTGCTTGCCTTCATCCTGATTCAGATCTCGCTGCCGACCGGCATTGCGAATGGTGACGGACGCTGGGTGGTTCAGGAAAAGCGAGACTCAGTCGAATTCTATTCGGAGTTTGCGGTTAATCTTCCCGAAGTCTGGCGACACTTGCAGGATGTTCGCGACGAACTGGACCGTGAATTAGGCGTCCAGCCGGTTGACGCCTCCACTCAGATCATCTTGTTCTCCAGTCGCTCGCGGTTCCTGCAGTACCTTTCGGCAAAAATACCGGAAGCAAGATCCCGCAAGGCGATTTTTTATCGCAATGACGACGTGTTTCAGATCTATGCCTATCGCAGCAACGCCCTGATCACTGATCTCAGACACGAATACACCCACGCAATTCTTCATCAACATCTGCCATTTCTTCCCCTGTGGCTGGATGAAGGACTGGCTGAGTACATGGAAGAACCGGCGAGCCAGCGAGACAAGTCGGCCAGGCTGTCAGCTGTGAAATGGAAATCCAGGGTGGGCTGGTCGCCATCACTTTCAGAACTTGAGGCCATTCCGTCGGCCCCTGCAATGACCGAAGACGACTATCGCGACAGCTGGGCCTGGGTAACGTTTCTTCTGACGGATTCCGAAAACACGCAGAATCTGCTGAAAGAGCACCTCGATGTGATTGCAAGGGGCGGTGCGCCACCAGCTTTCTCACACGTTTTGGGACAAAATGATCCCAGTGCACAAAATCGAATAAACTCCTATTTCCGCCGTTTTCGTTTTTCGCTACTTTCGAACAGAGATAGGTAGTCGGGGTGGCCCATCTTTCAACCTGACTTCTGATGCCTATGTCTTTCCTTTCTGAATCACCGGTTCTCCAACCTCTCACCTTCTGGCTGGCCTGTTCCTGTCGTTCCTCGTCCGTGACCCCTGAGGCGTACCGTCTCCGAGGGTTTGCTGGCAGGGTGAACAGGATTCTGTCGGCTCTCGCCTCTTGTTCAAGGACACGAATCAATGACTACCCGAAACAGCTCACTCAGAAAGTTTGCAGCGACACTGCTCACGTTGTCACTTGCTGCTCAATCGACGCTTTCCACCGTCGTGGCATCTGAACCCGCTCCCATCAATCGCGTTCAGGACGTAGAACTGAGTGATGGGGGCGTATTGACCACGCGAGTGGTGAATCTGCAGGGCCAACCAGTTGCTGATGAGAAAGTTGCTGTTGTTTATCAGGGCAAGCAAATCGCAACCGCCGTTTCCGATAAAGACGGGTATGTTGCCGTCAAAGGTCTGCGACCCGGCGCTCATACTCTGGCGACATCGACCTTCACAGCCAACTGTCGATTCTGGACAAAGAATTCTGCACCACCAGCCGCTGTGCAGGTGCCGGCACTTGTCTCTGATATGGACGTCGTTCGTGGTCAGTTTGGGGCATTCAATCTGCCAATGCTGGTTGTCGTCGGGGCCACGGTTGCATCGGGCATTATTGCCATTGATGCGAATGACGAAGCAAGCAAAGCACGAGATGAAGCAGCAGCCCTTCGTAAGCGTGTCGAAGTCCTCGAATCAGCAAGTCCGTAATCCGAACAGCCGCAGCAGAGTACATCGCAGTTGATTGCGAGGTCCGCGGCGATGTTCCAGGTCAGACGAAAAAAGGAATGACGAGCGAAACTGCTCTTCATTCCTTTTTTGATGCGCCCCTCGGGCTTGTCTTCTGCATCCACGACTTCAGCAACCGATCCGTCGGCATGATTGAGATCGCCCCGGTGGTGCGGATGCGTGAGTGTTCATTCCCGGACCTTCACGCAGGCGATCAGGATTCAGTAAGTTCGAGATATGGATCGAGTCCCATATTCTCATACTGCTCCAGACGCATCCGTTCCTGTTTCAACAACATCTTGCGCTGCTTCCGGTGCGTCTTCTCCAGAAATCGTTGCACCTTCCGAAAATACTGCAGCCAGGATCTTCCAAGTTCCTCCGACTTCCCGCCAGCGTTTTTTTGCTTTCGCATGACTTCGCGCGGTTCCCGACATCGCAACAATTCATCTTCCAGCGACAGAAAGAACTGATACGAACCGGGATCTCCCTGTCGCGCAGAGCGGCCCACCAGTTGTCGGTCGATCCGCATGGAACTATGTAACTCGGTGGCGATCACATGGAGGCCCCCGGCTTTGCGGACCTCATCTGACAGGAGAATGTCGGTACCACGCCCGGCCATATTTGTGGCGATAGTGACGCGTCCCGCATGCCCGGCATCTTCAACGATCGCCGCTTCCTGCTCATGAGACCGCGCGTTCAGTATCTGGTGCCTGATGCCGGCCGCTGATAATGACTTTCCAAGCGCCTCGGAGGCTTCCACTGACGGCGTGCCGATCAGAATAGAGCGACCGTCCTGGATCAGCTTTCGGACGTCGGCGATGATCGCTTCACGCTTTGCAGCCTGAGTCCGGAAAATCCGATAGGGTTTTTCACGACGAATACACTTTTTATTCGTCGGGATCTTCGTGACTTTCAATTTGTACGTCTTCTTCAGTTCGCTTGCCGCCGGCAAAGCGGTCCCGGTCATTCCCGACAAGTTTGTGTACTGACGAAAGAAGCTTTGCACCGT
>JAGQQE010000161.1:0-2513 GCA_020426345.1 Planctomycetaceae bacterium | reverse complement strand
AGTTCGCTTGCCGCCGGCAAAGCGGTCCCGGTCATTCCCGACAAGTTTGTGTACTGACGAAAGAAGCTTTGCACCGTAATGCGGGCCGCCTCACCAGTGGCGGCGGTGATGGGCACCAGCTCCTTGGCTTCGATGGCCTGATGCAGACCATCCTGCCACTTGCGTCCATCCATGACGCGGCCGGTCCCTTCGTCGACGATCACAATCTTGTTATCAGCAATGACGTAGTCACGATCCTTTTCAAAGGCATGCTTTGCTGTGAGTGCTTTTTCAACCTGACTGTAAATTCGCTCGGTGTCCATCGAGCTCAGAAGAGAGGGTTTCGACATCAGCACAACTTTGCGACATCCATTGTCCGTCAACCAGGCACTCCGACGTTCGGGTTCGTAGACGTAATCAGCAATCGGTTCCAGCTGAAACGTGGCGCGGTTGCTCCAGCGGAACAGATTGACTGTTGCCGGATCATTGGGCTTGGTCAGACCGATGATCAGCGGCGTTCGCGCTTCATCAATCAGAATACTGTCGGCTTCGTCAATCAAAGCAAAATAGTGGCCCCGCTGGACCGGCGATTCTGCTCCCTCCATGGTGCGGACAAACTTTCTTAATTGCACACCGTCATCAACGCTGGCGCCTTTTCGCAGTCGATCTCGCAGAAAGTCGAACCCCATTTCCTTGGAAGTGCCGTAGGTGATGTCTGCTGCGTAATTCTCCCGACGTTCGTCCGGCTCCATTGCCTCCAGAATTTTGCCAACCGTCAGTCCAAGCTTCACATGCACCGGGCCCATGATTTCCGCATCGCGGTTGGCCAGATAATCATTGACGGTAATGACATGGCAGCCCTGGCCCGGCAGCGCGCGAAGAAAGGCCGGCATCGTTGCCGTCAGCGTCTTTCCTTCGCCGGTCTGCATTTCGGCGATGTGGCCCTCAAAAAGCGCGATGGCACCCATGATCTGCACTTCGAAATGCTGCATGCCAAGTACGCGGCGCGCTGATTCCCGAACAAGCGCATATGCTTCAGGTAACAACTTTTCCAGGGACGTTCCGGCTTTGGCCTCCCAGCGGATTCGACGTCCTGCGGTCATCAATTCTTCATCAGACAATGTGATCAGCGATTCACTGCGGCGAATGATATCCCGGGCCATCGAACGCCATCGCGAACGTCGAGCCGGCGCCGGCAGGAAGCCTGTCTTGGTCAGGTGTAGGATTTTTCCCGGGACACTCATCGAGGGTTGCTCTGTCCAGGCCAGTTGAAGGAAGGCATTGTGAGCTACATCGTTAAGAATTGCTCAACCCATGATAGTCGCGAAACTGATTTGCCAGTAGGCAGAAAGTTACCACCGCGACATCATGCAGGCGGTGCGGAGGTGCTGCAGTTTTTGCCGAACCAACCCGGCAAAACGGCGCAAATCAATATCCGGACTACTTTTGGTAGATCGGAAGATAGTGATACTTCACGGAGAGGCTGAGAACGGACATCGTCGTGCAGTAGACCGTTCCATGATTGCGCTCTTCTCCGTTCTCTGCCGTCCAGGAACCGTCCGCAGCCTGTTTCTCGATCAGCATTGCCTGAACCAGTTCTCTCGCTGTTTCCGCATGCTCCCCGCCACGCTGATACATCCCCTGAGCGTAATAGTAGGTGCCGTAGGAGCAGAAACGTTCTTTCCATTTGGGAGGATGGGTCAGAAGCCAGTCGGCAGCCCCGTCTACCAGCGGAGATTCGTATTCTCCACAAACCTGCATGGCGAGCAGGCCCGCAGCTGTCATCGTAAATGTGGGATGGTTGCGGTGTGGTTCGTAACAGAATCCGCTCGCCTGTTTTGTTGGCAGACCATTCTGATCCAAAGGAGATGCGTAGGATCTCCTGAGGTATTCCACGGCATCTGCAATGGCGGATGCCGGAACATCAAGGCCGTCATTTTTTGCTGATCGCAGTGCCATTAACTGCCAGACTGTCGCAGACAGATCGGAATCGTTTGAGTTGGGATTGTATCGCCAGCCCCCGCGGTAGTGCACCTGCTTACGTTCCTTCTGAGAGCTGAGTATGACATCAATCGCCTTCTGACAACGCCGATGAATCAGTGAATCCTGTTCCTCGTTCGCTCCCATGCCGATCATTTCGGTCAGCATCAGGGTGATGATCCCGTGGCCATACATCCGGGAGCCATCTTTGCTGCCAAAATATCCTTTGTCATCAACACGATCGTCCCTCAATATGAAGGTGATGGCCTTCTGCATGGCTTTTCCCTCGGTTGATGAATCAACGGGCTGCACGCCAACACTGGCCATAGCCATGATGGCCAGTGCGGTCATGGTTGAGTCGTGAGCTTTGTCGAGGATCGCTCCATCTTCCCGTTGCTGACTCACAAGATAGCCAATGGCTTTGTCCACGGCCTGGTCAACCTGATCACGACTGAAGTCGTTTGCCGTGTCCTGCACCGACTGGCCAGTGGTGACCTCGACTTCATCGGCTGGTGAAACGGTTTGCGGCAAAGCAGCAATTAAAGAAACAGTGG
>JAGQQE010000160.1 GCA_020426345.1 Planctomycetaceae bacterium | reverse complement strand
ATCTGTAGAACTTCAGGGTCGCTCGAACAAAGAAACGGATACGACCGACCGCTGAACAGTAGCGTGGCTGATGGCCTTCACACTTTCAGGGTGAGAGTCATCCGGCTGGGCGGCGGTACGTCGAGACTTGCAGGCATTATCCTCGTGGATGACAGGTCTTATGGACCGCTTTCAGACGACTGTGATCCACGTGTGTATAAATCTGAGTCGTCCGAATGCTGGCATGTCCAAGCATTTCCTGCAGTGCTCGAATGTCAGCTCCGCCAGCAAGCAGGTGAGTTGCGAAGCTGTGTCGCAGCGTGTGCGGACTGATCTCGTCGCCTGCGCCAATCCGTCGCGCGTAGCGTTGAATCAGCTCCCACACGGTTTCGCGATTCATTCGACGGCCGCTGCGTGTCACAAACAACCAGTCGCCGTCTTCATCCCGATTGCGGACCATGTCCGCTCGTTCACGTTCCAGCCAAAGCTGGATCGCAGACACAGCTACGGGAGTCAGTGATACCAGTCGTTGTTTATTCCCTTTGCCCGTGCATCGGCAATACAGCTCTTCAAGATTTAAATCTCTTAGTTTCAGGTTGCAGACTTCTGATACGCGACAACCCGTGGCGTACATCAACGCCAGTATTGCTCGATCACGGCGGCTGTATCGGTCGACATGGGGCAGTGGAGCAACCAGCAGCTGGTCAACCATGTCAGGGCTGAGAACACGCGGAAGCCGCTGCCAAAGCTTGGGAGAGCTGACGAGGTCAACCGTACTTTCTGCGATTACGCCCTCCAGCATCAGATAGCGAAAGAACATTCGTATCGAAACCAGATTGCGTGCAATGCTGCTGGCGGCAAGTTCGAAGGTTTGCAGATGCTCCAGAAACGCGGTCATCGTGGGAAGCCCGATTTCCTGAATAGGAGTCTTCGCGTTCTCACGATTCCAGCTGAAGAATTTGTCCAGATCCCGATGGTAAGCCGCGATCGTGTTGGGCGACATACCGCATTCAGCTTCAAGATAATTCAGAAAAGGCTGAAGCCATGTTCCGGGATCTCGATGCGTGCTCAGGCTGAATTGGCTATCGCCCTGCGGTCGCTTTCGTCGCGTCATCGGAAATCCCCTCGTCGTTCACCCACCCGGAACAGCGCTTCACCAGCGGCACCTTCTTCAGTGCGGCCAAGTCAATTTGCAGAAACGATTGTTCACATGCAAGACGCGGCCCGGCGATAGACAAAAGATCGACCATTTGGCCCCATCCGCATCAAACAAGCTGCGACTACCGGTTGGGGAACTCAAAACGAGCCGGAATTCCAGGCCAACTGCACAGAACAGGTCAGCAACGGTCAGTTTGCCGGATGGATCGGTTCTCAGGATCGACACAGAGGCGGAGTCAAAAGAAGATCGCCGTCACCGTTCAGAGGGGGGTGAACGATGACGGCGACAGCTGGAAGCCGCATCGCGGCTTACATAGTTCATTCAAGGCGGGTGTCCTAACGGAGCGTGTTTCTTAACATCGTCCGATTGAGTACCACAGATTGCGTGAAGCAGGCAAGATTCGGGATGCCACGATTGCACAAAGTTCGCACGTTGAATAGTGGATAAATACACCTACATTTGCGGTCGATCGTTGGCGAGAGATTCTCGAATACCCCACCAGATGACGCCGAAATGACAACAGGGGCAGGGATCAGTCATCTGAGATCTGCAAAAACAAAAAGCCTGCGGACGGCCGTCGCGCAGGCTTTCTGACTGGACTCAAGTGGATCGGAACCAAACGATCACAGATCTGTTCAGCCCTTCATAACGCCCCTGAATGGTTTGTTGATCATGACACTTTGTCATCTGATCAAAACGTCAACGAGAGTGCAGGCCATTCCTGCGGCAGCATTCTTCTTACGGCAGCATCACACTGTCGATGACGTGTACGATCCCGTTACTGCATTCAATGTCTGTTGCTACGATCTTCGAACCGGCAATCGCAGCGCCATTCTCTGTCGTGATTTTGGCAGACTTGCCATTCACAGTTGGGAGCTCAGACTTTGCGACGACATCACTGGCCTTCAGTTTACCGGGAACGACGTGATAGGTCAGAACTGCCACCAGCTGGTCCTTGTTCTCCGGCTTCAACAGATTTTCAACGGTGCCCTTGGGCAACTTCGCGAAGGCATCATCGGATGGAGCAAAGACAGTAAATGGACCTTCACCCTTGAGCGTTTCGACAAGGCCAGCGGCTTTGACGGCCGCGACAAGCGTCTCAAAAGTTCCGGCACCGATCGCGGTGTCTACGATGTCGGGCTTTGCCGGAGATGCCGCCTTCGGAAGGATGACCGAATCAATCACGTGAATGACCCCGTTACTGCAGGCAATGTCGATCTTCACGACGTTCGCATCATCGATCTTCACTTTGCCGCCTTCGACAGCGACGGTCACTGACTGCCCCTGAACAGTCTTTGCAGATTTGACCTTCACAACGTCCGAAGCCATCACCTTGCCTGGTACGACATGGTAGGTCAGCACCGAAATCAGCTGGTCTTTATTTTCGGGTTTCAGCAGGTTTTCGACTGTCCCTGCGGGCAGTTTGGCGAAAGCATCGTCAGTTGGTGCAAAGACAGTGAACGGACCTTTGCCCTTGAGTGTCTCCACCAGCCCGGCAGCTTTGACTGCCGCCACCAGAGTCTTGAAAGACCCTGCGGAAACCGCTGTATCGACGATGTCGGAATGCTTTGCGTCAGCGGCGTTGGCCACAGTTGCATGGGGCACAGTACTCGCGGCGGGAACATAAGCCACCGTCGTCCATGCCTGATTGCTCCGGCATGCTGGAGCCGAAGTCGAATTACACTGAGAGGTGCGATTTGTGGAAGCGTGATTCCAGAGAACGTAGTGGTGCTGCGCGAGAACGGTGGATGTCGAAATGACCATCGCGGTCAGACATGAAACAAACTTCATCAGTCAACTCCTGGATTCGATCTGAATAGGCATGAGAAGAGGCTTAATCCTCGGCGAGGGCCAGCCGTGAAACGTTCAAGCCTGCAACAGTCTGCGATCCTGCAGCAGCTGCGGACATATCTCGAGATGCCATGGACCCCGCGAAACCAATGCAGGCTTCACTGCAAGTTTTGGAGAAACTGCAAATTCTCCCGCAATCAGAAAACCACCCGGATAATCTCAGGCGGGCAAACCAAAAGGCGACGGGAAAGTCTCATTTCGAGTCTCCTGCCCAAACTACGCAACTGCCGAACTCTTCCACCATTTCAATGGTACCCAACGCCGGTGCTGCGGGAGCCTCAACGAATTGGCAGTTGGAAATCGTGTCGCGTGCAGCACTTTTCTATGGGCCAGAAATCCCGCGTTGACGTTTCGGAGTCTCTTCACAACATGCAGTTATGCGGCATCCGATCCGTTGTAGAGCGCTTCGATAACGCTACCCGTATTCAGATGGATAGGGCGGCCAATTCGATCCAGAACGATCGCATGCGGATCAATGCCGAGTGCCGTGTAAACAGTTGCTCCGATGTCGTCCGGTGAGTAAGCGGTTGAGTCAGGGTAAGCCGCCGTTTCATCAGAACGCCCGATCACTTTACCGGCCTGAACTCCCGCACCTGCAAAGAGTCCGGTGAAGCAGGGCCCCCAGTGATCACGCCCGCCATCGCTGTTGATTTTCGGCGTTCGACCAAATTCTCCCAGCATCATCACCATTGTTTCATCCAGCAGACCACGTTCCTCCAGATCGTCCAGAAGCGCAGAAACGGCGACATCCAGCGGAGGTACGAGCCGATCTTTTAATGTTGTAAAGATCGCCTGATGACTGTCCCAGTTCTGGACGGGTCCCATGTTGGCCTGAACGATGGGGACACCGGCCTCTACCAAACGGCGAGAAAGCAGAAGGGACTGACCAAACGGATGCCGTCCGTATCGATCTCGCATTTCGCTGGACTCACGATGGAGTTCAAAGGCCTGCGAAAGCTTACCGGAACCAAGCATTGAAAACGCCAGCTTCTGATCCTGTCCCATTCGGAACGCCGCAGAATCGGAGGATACGCGTGACGTCTGATCCAGACCGCTTAACAATGATCGTCTCTGCTCCAGGCGACCAGAATCAATCCCCTGAGCCAGAGTCAATGCGTCGACTTTGAAGTCGGAATGATTGGGATCACCAACGATTTGCCAGGGATCAAATTTCGGGCCCAGAAATCCCGCATGCTGCCCTGGCCAGGTCAATGGCGACGACATCAGGAACGTAGGCAGATTCACTCCGCTGGGTATTCCATCAGACCGTGGTCGAAGAAATTCGCAGCCAGCGGAGTAACAGGGCCAGTCATCGCGAGAGGCAACCTTGTCAAAGAAACCACCCGGCTGCAGGTGTCCTGTCAGCACATGATGAGTCGACATCAGATGGTTATTATCTTTGTGCGAAAGACTTCGAATCAGAGCATACTTGTGTGCGCGCGCCGCAAGCCGCGGCATGACTTCTGAAATCTGTGTCCCCGCGACCGACGTTTGGATGGGTTTGAATTCTCCCCGGATCTCAACCGGTGCATCTGGTTTCATGTCCAGCGT
Organism: Planctomycetaceae bacterium; assembly: GCA_020426345.1. Classification (GTDB taxonomy): domain Bacteria; phylum Planctomycetota; class Planctomycetia; order Planctomycetales; family Planctomycetaceae; genus F1-80-MAGs062. Next base: position 8,849 of record JAGQQE010000160.1, on the reverse strand, counting down.
GTCATGATGGCTGATTGCTCCTGTGCAGAAAACAATAATCAGCGATTTCGCCCGCGGAGGACTGCCTGCACCAGAACTGTCAGCACCGGGACTGTTGCTTCCGAACGCAGCGGACTGACACGATGGCATTCGGCCTCCCGCAAACGCAGCCATCCCAAGACCCAATAATCCCGAATAGCCCACCTGAAGAAAGCGTCGGCGTTGCAGAGTTTGAGGAGATTCAAAACGGGCCATAAAGCGGACTCGATCCATTGGACTCAAAAGTGCGAAACCAAAATATTCTGCCAATCACAAATGAACCGACCGTCGCCCACCATTGATCCATGGCGACAACGCAAGTCTAGCTTTCACCATGCAGACAGCGAAACGAAATCGACCTTCCCGTGCCGGCTCCCGGGATAATCGGACACCGCACCGATCGCAACCTGAAACATTCGTGGCTGCTGGGGCGAGGGGGGGCAAGCAGATCCACGCATTTTTGACGTTGTCGAGCGTTCTCATCGGTCAGAGACGGGTGAAAACCAACGTTTGCGCGGGCTCCTGACAAATTCACAAAAACTCAAAAGTTGACATTGCCAGGCAACTCCTGGCTGATAATATCCGCCGTGTTGGATTTTTTTCCAACACATCATGATTCCAAATGGAACGCTAACAGGAGGTACCAGCGATGCTTGTTTTAGGGCGACAGGAAGGTGAGGAAATTGTCATTTGCGAACGGATTCGTATTCGCGTGACGTCCATCAAGGGCAACCGCGTCCGTCTTGCGATTGAAGCTCCGGAATCCGATTCCATTCGGCGGGGTGAATTGCTGCCATTCGACGATTTTGTGATTCAAAGAACCGCCGAAAATCTGGCCATGAAGGTTTCCCAATGAGCCAGTCACCGGGACAACAGGTTCGAGCCGCCAGAGAAGCTCGCGGAATTACTTTGCGCGCGTTTGCCGATCGCCTGGGGATCCATTATTCGCACCTGTCGAAGTTCGAAAACGGAAAGTGCGTCGTCGGTCGTAAGACATTGACACGCATCGCGGACGAACTGGGTGAAGATCCCGATCTTTTGCTTGGCGGCGCCGGACACCAGTCTTTGCCATTTCGAATTGTCGGGACAATCGCCGCCGGCCAGCCCATAGAAGCGGTTGAGGATTTTGAAACATTCGATCTGACCAGGCAGTACAATCCGGAGCAGCATTTTCTTCTTCGCATTCGCGGTGAATCGATGATCGATGCAGGAATACACGATGGAGACCTGGCCATCATTCGTCAGTCCGGGACTGCATCGAACGGAGATATCGTGGCTGCTGTCGTCGACGGGGAAGCCACACTGAAACGTTTCATGAAACGCGGAAGCACGATTTGTCTCATCCCCGAAAACCCCGCAATGAGCGAAATGAAATTCCACGCACATCAGGTGGAGATCCGGGGCGTCTTTGTTGGTCTTGTGCGAACCAGTTAGCAGCTCCTGAGCAACAATGGTCCCCTGCCTGCTCGCAGAATGGGCACTTTCTGTTGCAGCTGCGATTGCAGCATTCTTTGAAGGAAGTGAGACGGTTCTTTGAAAGGGAACGACCCCCGATGACTGCGCAGGATGTCAATGGTCCCATCCTGATGTTGACGAGGTTGTTCCAAACTGGGGAAGCCATTTCAGGTCGTTATCACTCGTTAAAGGTTTGGGATATGCTGCCCGCCGGAGTTTGCGAGCTCTGAAGACAATTACCGAGTTTGACGACGATAGTTGCGCAAAAATGGACCAGAACGGCACGACAAATCCAGAACAACAAAGACTGGATGCTGAGTACCAAAGGGCCCCCGGAGCAAATTGGAAACGCTGGGGGCCGTATCTTGCGGATCGCCAGTGGGGGACCGTTCGAGAAGATTATTCGCACGATGGAAAGCCGTGGTGGTCATTTCCCCATGACCATGCCCGTGGACGTGCCTACCGATGGGGCGAGGATGGTCTGCTGGGTATCACCGATCGCCAGTGCCGCATGTGCTTCGGTCTGGCCCTCTGGAACGGAAAAGACCCCATCCTGAAAGAGCGACTTTTCGGGGTCAATGGAGACGAAGGAAACCACGGGGAAGATGTGAAAGAGGAGTACTACTATCTCGACTCCACGCCGACACATTCCTACATGAAGGCTCTGTACAAGTACCCACAGTCCGCCTATCCCTACGACCGACTGGTCCATGAAAATCAACGCCGAAGCCGTATTGAACCGGAACTGGAATTGTGTGACCTGGGCATTTTTGATCGCAAACGGTACTTCGATGTACAGGTGGAATACGCCAAGGAATCAGCAAACAACATTCTGATTCGTATTACCATCACCAACCGTGGCCCAGCTTTGTCCACAATCCACCTGTTGCCGACGCTGTGGTTTCGCAATACATGGACATGGGGATTGCGCGAGCAGGAGACATCGCAAAAACCGCAATTGCGTCTGCTGCCCGACGGCACTGTTCAGGCCTCCCACGAAACGCTGGGACAGTTTCGATTCGCAGCAGAAAACTACCCAACCCCTGAGCTGAAGAAGCCAGCGTGGATGTTCACGGAAAATGATACACACCCCAAATACCTGGACGACGACTCTCTCAGCGGCAAGTACGTGAAGGACGCTTTCCACGAGTACCTCGTGGGGCGACATCGGGACGCCGTGAATCCGGAAAACGTCGGCACCAAATGCGCTGCGCATTATCGCTTACCCATCCGGTCCGGTGAAAAGGCCTGCGTTCATCTGCGATTGTTTTGCGAAGACGAATCGCCAAAAGAAGTGTTTGGTCCTGGTTTCGACGGTGTCTTTGACGAACGGATCCGCGAGGCTGATACGTTTTTTGAGCAGAAGATTCCACAGTCGCTGCCTCCAACGGCTCAGTCCATCATGCGACAGGCGTACGCCGGTCTCTTCTGGACAAAGCAGTTTTATCACTACTCGGTTTACGACTGGCTCAAAGGCGACGCAAAAATGCCGACGATGCCTGCCTCACGCAGGACAATTCGCAACGGCGACTGGCCCAGTCTGTACAACCGCGACGTGATTTCGATGCCGGACAAATGGGAGTATCCCTGGTATGCGGCCTGGGATCTTGCATTCCACATGATTCCCTTCGCAGACACCGACAATAGATTTGCGCAGGATCAGCTGATCCTGTTTCTGCGTGAGTGGTACATGCATCCCAACGGACAGATTCCTGCGTACGAATGGAATTTCAGCGACGTCAATCCGCCCGTACATGCCTGGGCCTGCTGGCGTGTTTACAAGAAAACGGGCCCTCCAGGAAAACGTGACCGTTTGTTCCTGGCGCGAACATTTCAAAAACTACTTCTGAACTTCACGTGGTGGGTCAATCGGAAAGACCTGCTGGGCAAGCACATCTTCTCCGGCGGATTCCTGGGCCTGGATAACATTGGAGTTTTTGATCGATCCAAGCCGCTTCCCACCGGTGGTCACCTGCACCAGGCCGACGGCACCGCGTGGATGGCCTTCTTCTGTGCCAGAATGCTGAGGATGGCACTGGAACTTGCGAGCGAAAACCCGGCCTACTCGGACATGGCCTCCAAGTTCTTCGAACACTACATCGAAATCGCAGATGCCATGAACACGCTGGGCGATACCGGTTTGTGGGATGAGCAGGATGGATTCTATTACGATCATCTGTACAACGAAGGGCAGCACATTCCGCTGCGAGTTCGCTCGATGGTAGGCGTAATTCCACTGTTTACTGCCATCATTCTCAGCGACCATCAGCTCAACAAATTACCGGGCTTCAAGAAACGCATGGAATGGTTCGTCAGGAATCGACAGGACCAGCTTCAGAACATCACCTACATGGAACGAAGTGAAGAGGTGGGAGACGACGAACGCGGCTTTCTGCTGCTGGCGATTCCAACGCGACAACGCATGGAACGGCTTCTTCACTACATCCTGGACGAAAACGAATTTCTTTCACCATACGGTGTGCGCTCACTTTCACGCATCCATGAAGAACATCCGTTTGTCTTCAACTCAAACGGTCAGGAGCATCGTGTCGCCTACGTACCTGGCGATTCCGATTCATGGATGTTTGGTGGTAACAGCAACTGGCGCGGGCCGGTGTGGTTCCCGCTGAATTACCTGTTAATTGAAGCACTGGAACGCTACCACGAATTCTACGGCGATTCGTTTCAGGTCGAATGCCCGACTGGTTCAGGCGTGATGATGAATCTTGACGAAGTCGCGCAGGAACTCATGCGTCGCCAGGTGAAGCTGTTTGTTCCTGATGAAAATGGCGACCGCCCCTGCCATGGTGGGGACCAGAGATACAGAGAAGATCCCAACTGGAAAGACCTGATCCTGTACTACGAGTACTTTCACGGGGAAACCGGAAGAGGACTCGGGGCCAGTCATCAGACTGGCTGGACAGCCCTGGTTGCAAAGCTGATTCAAAAGCTGCATCGGCGTAATGCGCTTGAGGGACTGGACTTTCCGGACTGATAACCCATCCTACCTGATTGACAAATTTGCCTGCTGCTTCTGTACCCGGGGAGACGCTGCTCGCTGGTGAAGATCGCAACGCTGTTCTCATTGAACGTAGCCCCGGAAATGAACCTTCACCCCGCGCAGAAATTCAAAGCACCAACATCCATTCAGGCTGGTGTTTCTTTAAAAGACCTGATGGACGGGAAGCTGATCAGGCTTATTGCCGAATCGATGGTGGCCGTGCACCCCGGTTTCCGGACAACATCATTTGTCGCTGCGGCTACCAAAGGCCTGGACAAACTGGAACTCAAAGACAGAGCTCGACATATCGCTCACGCAATGGCCGAACAGTTGCCGTCGACGACCAGCGATGCGATGCACCTGCTGGTGAAATCATTGGGGCCGGAACTGCAATCCACTGAAGGAAACGGGCTTGCCGTCTTCTTCTATCTTCCGCACACCAGTCTGATCGCCGAATACGGGGTCAATTGCTTCTCATCAGGTATGCTCGCCAACTACGAGATTACGAAACGATTTACGGCAGAATTTTCTATTCGTTCATTTGTTATCCAGCATGAAACCCTTTGCCTGAATCAGTTGCGAACCTGGGTCAGCGACGCAAACCCTCATGTTCGGCGTCTGGTCAGTGAAGGCACACGGCCCAGATTACCGTGGGCCATGCGGCTCCCCTCGATCCAGGAAAATCCGCAGTTGACAATACCTTTACTCGAACTCCTGAAAGATGACGACGAACTCTACGTACGTCGCTCTGTCGCGAATCATCTGGGGGATCTCGCGAAAGATCATCCGGAAACGATCTTCGATCTCTGCCACAAATGGCTGGACGAAGTCACGGACAATCAGGAAGCGTTTGCCAACAACAGACGTTGGGTCATCCGACATGCACTGCGACATCCGGACAAACAGGGCGTCAGGCGTGCCACTGAACTAAGGATTGCGGCCGGCGGCAAGCGGAAGTGAGTTCAGGCACGATAGACCGTGGTGGCCAAAACGATGCTCGCAGCCGCAACTCCATTCCGCTAGACCCTGGCGGATACAGATTTCGGGCCTGCACGCAGTCAGAGAGTGCGTGAGTTATCCAGACAGACAGGCAGACAGGCAGCTGAGGGATTCCGTTTTGCGAATGCGGGCGAAGAACTGAAAGTTGTCGAAAGCTCAACCGCGATTCGGGAAAGCCTTACGGTGGAATGACGCGGCCGCTATGCGGATCGACTTCCAGATTCAATTGCTCGTGTCGATCTACGAAAAACACGAATCCGTTGAACATCTCGTCAACTGTTTGCAATCCATAACCAACAGTCCGCGACGGATCCGGATTGAAGGGGTTAAAAGCCGAATTGTCGAAATGAGCGACGGCTTCGATTTTCGTTCCCTTCGGAAGCTGGACGTCGCCCGGCTTGAGTTCGTAGCCCAGTTGCCATTCGAAGTTGTAGTTCGGAATCCTCAGCAGGATCTCTTTTTTCTGACCGGGACGTTCTGCAAAGAATGTCATATCCTTCCCTCGCACATGCATGTGCGTAAACATTCCCAGCAGATCAATATCCTGATCCAGCGTGCGAGACGAACGCACTTCATAAGCTCCATCACCGGGAGGAATCCGGAAGCGTCGGGGGTCGAGCAGGAAATGAGTCAAACGTTTTTGAACGGTGCGTCTGGGAAATCGCAGGCCAACGGAAATCTGACAACGCTCCGCCTGCCCTGTGGTCGTGTAGTGAATCTGCAGGCCCAGCCCCGATCCTTTCGGGATGAAGTATGCGGTACCGTTATCAAACCGGCCAAGGTCCATCGGCTGGCCGCCCGGAACGTACCCTGTGATGAATGTTTCGACTCCGGCTCCACCGGCACCAACATAGGCCATGTTGCAGTGATGCACAACTTCCCGGTTGTTCGGTCGAATCTCAAACGCTTCGACCCACGTATCCTGTAAAAAGAAGTAGGGCAGCACGGTGTAACGATAGGGGACGAACCCCGTCTCGGGAACCTCGTGATGTTCCAGCATTGTGATGACAACATCCGGCTTGCCGATAAGCCAGCCCTCGGAATCGCCGGACGGATCCATACCTGCCTTATCGACGTTCGGTGATGCCGCCGAAGCATTCTTCTGAATGACAGACCCTTCCGGGCACCCCAGCGAAATCCAGCTCAGCAAAATTGCTTTTTCGCGTCGGCTCAGCGAGGCGTTGTTTTGAAACCGACCGTGATGTTCACTGGCGAACCATGGTGGCATCCGCTCGTCTTCCACGACTCTGGCAATCATCGCAGCATTGGCTGAAACATCTGTCAGTGACTGCAGTGTAAATGGAGCGGCCGTCCCCTCACGATGGCACTGGTTGCACTTGCGGTCAAGGAGTGGGGCGATATCGCGATGATATTCGACATCTCGTTTCATCGTGGCATTCAGCGTCGGGTGAGTAATCTCACATCCATCGACGGGTGTTTCTGAAACAGTAATCGCCTCTCCCGCAAGCAACTGCACAAGAGCCTGCCGCAGATCTTCGCGAGACGGTTTCGGCAACGTGCCTCCCAGACGCAACTGATCATCAATACGTCCTCGATACACGAGTGCACGGTTATGATCCAGCACGGCAACTTCCGGAGTTTTGGTCACGCCTAACGCCGCCTGACATGACAAATCAGCATCTTTCACAAACGGAAAGGTGGCGCCCATTTCCAGCGCCTGCTCTGCCATTTCCCGAATCGTATCGTCGGCGCCAACATTGACTGCAACAAACTGCACACCCTGACCAGAGAACTGCTTGTTCAGAGCTTCCAGTTTTGGAATGGAGCGTCGAACCAGAGGACAGGTGGTGGTCGTGAAAACAAGAACGGTAGCTTTGTTTTGCCCCAATTCGGACAGTGTTCGATCAAGCGCTCGTATGTCACGAAATCGAAGATCGCCGATCACGGATCCAATGGGTACGTCAGCTTCAGCTGCCAATGATCCGGGCGTCAGCAACAGGAATGCGAGGCTGCCCAAAACTGTCAGTGAAAGCTGCTGCCACATTTGGTTCTGCAGTCCCCACAAGTAACGCATCATCTGATGACCTTAAAAACACAGCATGAACTGGAAAACGTGATTGGCAGATATCCATGCACGTGGGTTCAAACGACATTCGCCAGTCCAATGAAAGCAAAAACGTACCTTGCCGCGGATTCAGGGAGCAAACTCCAGCCAGCCGAATCGTTCTGGTACGTGAAAGCTGCCTTTCAGAGTCGGAGACATCGCAAGGAATCCTTGATCAGCTTTGTCGTGCCGATAGAGATTCAGTTTCCAGCGAGTCCCCGGCTGAGGTGCAGTTTCGCAGAGCGAACTAAGCGGAATGCGCGCTTCCACCCGCCAGATTTTTGCAGCCTTGTCGACGGACACAGCCGATTCTGCGTCGGCCGTCCATGCGAAGTCTTTCGCGGGTAAATCCAGTTTCAGATCCAGTGATTCCCCGCTGGGAGCCCATTCAAATTCTGTGTAGCGATTCACGTGTCCCGGATCCGAACCAATGAATGCTTCGACGACGTCATAATCCCAGAGTCCCTGCCGTTCTTTGCTGGATGCGGGCAGCCAGCTGCTGATTTCGCGGTAAGGACATTCGTAGCTCAGGTACAGAAATTTGTCTGACCAAAGCAATCGCACGGGAGTGCTCAGCTCCGGACGGGCCGCGCTGTCGTTCGACTGATATTCAAGCCGAAACGGTACTGCGGATCGCCATTCGGCTTCATCCAGCTGACCATCCGGAACAAAATCTCGACTGATTTTATGAGCACGGACCACGGGCAGCGGCATCGATCCTGCGAACAGTCGGTAAGCATTATCAACGTAAATTTTTCGACACACGGCAGGTGAAAGATTGATACTGCTGATCACCCAGTTCCCCTGAATCGGCGTCATGTGTGCCCAGTCGCGGTCGTCCGTTTCCATCCATCGCCAACACTTCATGAAGAATTCAACGGCGTCATCGTCTGTTGGGTTTTCGGCATCACCACCCGACCCGAGAATCAGTTTTCTGTAAACCATGAAATCGGTGGCAAACAGAATTCGATCCTGATGTTTTTCAAACAACCGGCGAACCAGAGCAGGATCATGTCGCCCGAGTTCCGGGATTCTTGCTGCCAGATCGGCATACATATTGGGATACCGATCCATCGCCGCGTCGACCCATTCCAGGTCCTCCGGGTTGTTAGCAAAGTGCACACAAACAAATGTCGTCTTCGGATGACGCTCGATCACGCGGTTCAGAGCTTCCAGAAGTTCCATTCGGGGCGGATGTTTGGCGGGATCTCCAAACCACCAGCTGCGATGATCCTTTAATTCAGTCCAGCGTTCGTTGCTGTCGTCATAGGGCAGCCAGAATGCTTTGGGGTCACCGACATGAATGCTGAT